>JAYUAH010000186.1:0-2262 GCA_043741415.1 Betaproteobacteria bacterium | reverse complement strand
AACGATGCGCTCAATTGCTGTGATGCGTAGCCCCACAGCAACAACGGCATCGCGGTGTAGAAAATGCCGATGACCAGGGCGGGTATCCAGTGTTTGCCGCGCGGCAACTTTTTTTTGAGAAACCACGCGACGATGGAAAGTGCAATGGCAGCGATGGCGATGCGTCCACCGATCATCGCCACCGGCCCCATGGCGGGCACCGCGATTTTCATGAACAGGAAGGACGATCCCCAGATCGCGCCCAGTGCGATCAGGCGGGCTAACTGTGCAGGCCGCAAGGCGGTAATCTATAAGTATTTGATTTTAAGCAATATTTTTTAACGCCCCAAAATCACTTCCAGCACGAATTTGCTGCCGATGTAAGCCAGCACCAGCGCGAGAAATCCGGCCAGCGTCCAGCGCACGGCGGTGCGTCCGCGCCAGCCATAGAGCCAGCGGCCGCCGAGCAGCGCGCCGAAAATCAGCCACGACAACACGCCGAACACCGTCTTGTGCGAAAAGCGCGCGGGCTTGCCGAACAATTCTTCAGAGAATAAAACGCCGCTGGCAATGGTGAGTGTGAGCAACACAAAGCCCGCCGCGATAATACGAAACAATAGCGTTTCCATGGTCAACAGCGGCGGCATATTGCGTAACGAAGCCGGCACGGTGCCGGCGTGCAGCCGCCGTTCGATGATGGCCATCAGCATCACGTGCAGCGACGCAATGGTGAACAGGCTGTACGCCAGCATGGAAATCAGCAGGTGCGCCTTGAACGCCAGCGCACCGGTATTCGGCAGTGCATGGCTGGAGGGGAATGCCACCGGCAGCAACACGGCGACTGCAGCAGCGGGCAGCACCAGCGCATGCAGACCATCGAGCCTATAGAACAGGCTGCCCAAGCCATAGATCAATACGGTGAGCCAGAGTATCAGCGACAGCGCGTTGCCCACGCCCAGATACAAGCCGTCGTTGCCGAACATTGATCCGGCCAGCAACCACGTGTGCAAGGCCCACGGCGCCAGCAGTGCGGCGTGTTCAACACCGCGATGCACCGGCGCGTCAGCCGCCGCGGTGCCCGACCAGTGCCTGCGCCAGAAGTAAAACGCGAGCGCACCATAGAGAACGGCGCAGATCATATGCGTTAAAATGGGATTCATATTTCGAGTCTACACCAACCCGGTAAATTCAGACTATGTTCGACAACCTGACCGGACGCCTGTCCAAAGTATTAAAGACGCTGCGCGGCGAAGCGCGTTTATCCGAAGAAAACATCAGCGAAGCGCTGCGCGAAGTGCGCATGGCGCTGCTCGAAGCCGACGTCGCCCTGCCGGTGGTGCGCGACTTCATCGCGCGCATCCGCGAGAAGGCCATGGGGCAAGAGGTAATGGGCAGCTTGACACCAGGCCAGGCAGTGGTCGGCGTGGTGCACCGCGAACTGGTCGCGTTGATGGGCGAGACCAACGATGACCTTAACCTCGCGACGACTCCGCCTGCGGTGATTTTGATGGCGGGCCTGCAGGGCTCCGGCAAAACCACCACCAGCGGCAAACTCGCCAAGTGGCTGGCTGAGAACCGCAAGAAAAAAGTATTACTGGTGAGCTGCGACGTGTATCGCCCGGCGGCTATTGAGCAATTGAAAATGGTGGCCGGTCAAATCGGCGCGGATTTTTTTCCGTCCAGCGGTGATCAGAAGCCGCTAGCGATTGCCGAAGCCGCGCTCGACTACGCACGCAAGCATTACCACGACGTGCTGATCATCGATACCGCGGGCCGCCTCGCCATCGACGAACAAATGATGAACGAAATCCGCGAACTGCACGCGGGCGTGAAGCCGATTGAAACTCTGTTCGTGGTGGACGCGATGCAGGGCCAAGACGCGGTGAATGTCGCGAAAGCGTTTTCCGAAGCGTTGCCGCTCACCGGTATTGTGCTGACCAAGCTCGACGGCGATGCGCGCGGCGGTGCGGCGCTGTCGGTGCGTCACGTCACCGGCAAGCCGATCAAGTTCGCCGGTGTGGGCGAAAAACTCAATGGGCTGGAGCCGTTTCACCCCGACCGCATGGCCTCGCGCATCCTGGGCATGGGCGACATGCTGTCGTTGATTGAAGATGTGCAAAAAAACGTCGATGTCGCCGACGCCGAAAAGCTGGCGAAGAAATTCAAAACCGGCAAGGGTTTCGATCTGGAAGATTTCAAGCAGCAAATCGTGCAGATGAAAAAAATGGGCGGCGTCTCCGCGCTGATGGACAAGCTGCCCGGCAATCTCGCGGCGGCCGCACA
>JAYUAH010000185.1:0-2263 GCA_043741415.1 Betaproteobacteria bacterium | reverse complement strand
TCTGCGAGCCCAGCGCGAATTCCGGCGTGTTGGTCTTGCCGACGATCACCATGCCATGCCGGCGAAACCGCTCGACCATCAGCGTGTCGGCATCGGGAACGAAATCGCTGTAGATCGGTGAACCGAACGTGGTGCGCATGCCCTTGACGCGCTCCATGTCCTTGCACGCGATCGGCAGACCCGCGAGCGGACCCAGCGCCTCGCCGCGCATCCGGCGGGCATCGATCGCGTTCGCCTGGCGATAGGCACCCTCGGCATCAAGCGTGACGATCGCGTTGACTTTCGCATTGACGCGCTCGATCTGGACCAGGTGCGCGTCGAGCACCTCGCGCGCCGACACTTCGCGCGAATGCAGCTTGGTGGCGAGTTCGGAAGCGGAATGCAGGTTCAACATGCGTTGCTGCCTCATCTTGTCGTTCCCGCGCAGGCGGGAATCCATACGGCGTGCCATTTGGCACTTTGTTATGGGTTCCCACCTTCGCGCGAACGACAGATCTGGGGTTTTGCGTTATTCGTGTTTACCCGAGCGTCAAATAATTTTCTGCGCCCGCAACGCCGCAATCATTTCAGCCGACAAACCCAACTCATCCACCAACACCTGTTCGGTATGCTGCCCCAGCGTCGGCGGCACGCGGCGTATCGACGGCGGCGTATCGCTAAAACGAAACGGCATGCCCAGCACTTTCACTTCACCGGCGGTCGGGTGCTTCATGGTCTGCACCATCTCGCGCGCTGCAGTGTGCGGTGCGGCGAGCGCTTGCGCAACACTGTTGATGCGGCCACACGGAATGCCGGCCTCGGTTAATTTAGCGATCACCGATTCTGCGTCTTCGATTTTGAACGCCTCGACAATCAAACCATCGATGGCTTCACGATTCACCACGCGATCCTGATTGCGCACAAAGCGCGCATCAGTCGCCCATTCGGCGTGGCCCAGCACGGTAGCAAATTTGACGAACTGGCCGTCGTTACCCACTGCCACAGCAATCATGCCGTCTTGCACCGGATAAGCGGTATACGGCACGATGTTCGGGTGTCCGTTGCCGAAGCGCCGGGCATCCTTGCCGGACACCAAATGATTCGACGCCACGTTCGCCAGCATGAACAAGCCGGATTCATACAGCGATACTTCAACATGCTGCCCGCGCCCGGTGCGATGCCGAGCGTTGAGTGCCGCCAAAATCGCATTACACGCGAGCAGGCCGGTAGTGATGTCTACAATGGCCACACCGTACTTCATCGGATCGCCATCGGTTTCGCCGCAAATACTCATCAGGCCCGACTCGGCCTGCAAAATAAAATCGTAGCCGGGCAAGCCACCCTTGGGGCCATCAGTGCCATAGCCGGTGATGGAGCAACGCACCACGCGCGGTGCGTTTTTTTCCAGCCAGTCATTGGTGAATCCCCATTTCTCCAGCGTGCCGGCCTTGAAGTTTTCAACCAGCACATCGCATTGCTTAATGAGCTTGGCGAGAATTTCCTGGCCCGGTTTCGCCGCCATATTGAGCGTGATCGAACGCTTGTTGCGGTTGATACCCAAAAAATACGCCGACTCGCCACCCGCAAACGGTGGCCCCCACGAGCGGGTGTCGTCACCCGCGCCGGGCGGCTCGACCTTGAGCACTTCCGCGCCCATATCGCCCAGCGTTTGCGCGCACAGCGGGCCCGCGAGTATGCGGGTGAGGTCGAGGACTTTGGTGCCGGCGAGGGCACCTTGGGTTTGGTCGGTCATTGCAACTTTCGTATTAGCGCAGTGAAGGCGTGAATAGGTAAAGGCATTACGTAAAACCTTCCCTCACCCCTGCCCCTCTGCCGGAGGCCGAGGGGTTCTTCGCGTCTTCACTTTTTCTTGCGCATGCTCGGCGGCGCATTCATGTCCTTCTCACAGCCTTCGAGGTATTGCGCCAGCATTTTCTTGTCACGCATGCGGAATTTCTGGAAGTCCGGTTTGCGCCCTGCAAGGAAGGCATTCATGCCTTCGTTGGCCTCTTCGGAACCCCACACGTGCGCGAGCAATTCCATGCCTTGCTGCCACGAGGCATACAACATATCGGATTCAAAGTTGAGCGACTTTTTGGTCATGCGAATGGTGAGTGCGCTGTGGCCTTTCATGGTTTCGGCCCACTTCAGCGTTTCGGCACGCAAGTCTTTCAGCGGCACGCATTTGTTGATGAGGCCGACTTCGACCGCCTCTTTGGCGCCGAAGCGGCGTGCGCAGAAAATCATTTCGCGCGCGAGACGCTCACCAATAATGCGCGGGATG
>JAYUAH010000184.1:0-5451 GCA_043741415.1 Betaproteobacteria bacterium | reverse complement strand
TCGATGATCTCCAGGTGACATGACTACGTGGTGAGTTTTTCATCGTCCGGCGTGATCGGCAATTTCACCGGACGCTTCAAGCGTGCAGAAAGATCAATGGCCTTGGTCAGCATCAAGCGGTTGTGGCCTTCGCGTGCGGTGGCGTGTTGCGTGGGTACTCCCATCGACACGCGGTTCAGCCACGAGTTCGTTTCCTCGCGCATGGGGCCGCGCAATTCGCCGAGCGCCATGTCACCGACTGGGTAGCTCGTTAGAAAATCCACGTGGCGGCGTTTGTCCGGCGCGTAGCCTTCGGCCTGTATCAAATTGGTGGCGAGCACCATGTCACGGTGTGTGTCATCGATGGTGAGCACGCCCTCGGTGCCCACCGCGCCCACTTCCAGAGAATACACCGCACCAGGCCAGACCTCTGGCAAGGCCCACGAGATCACACCGTGGTAGATAGAGTCATCGTCGAAGATGATGGTGTAACCCGTGCCATCCACCCCTTGCCAGGTCTTGCCCAGTGCCTTGTTCACCGAGCGCGCGTAGACTTCGACCGGCTTCTTGGTTTCCATCAGCCACATCACAATGTCGAGCGCATGCGTGCCGGAGATCACCATCGGCGTAACTTCGGCGCGATTGTCGCTGCGTTTGTAATTATCGATGGCGACGAGGCGATTCATGAAGGCGCGTGAGGTGACCATGGTGACTTCGCCCAGTGCGCCGGATTGCACCTTCTCTTTCGCCACCAGCCAGCGGCGGCGAAAGCGCTGGGTGTAGCCGATCACCGCATCCACGCCCGACTTTTCGATGGCGGCCAGTGTTTGTGCGGACTCGCCGAGATCCGTGGCGAGTGGTTTCTCAATCAACATCGGCAGATTGCGTTCCGCCGCCATGATCACCGGATCAATATGCAGGTGTTCATCCGTGCACACGATGACGGCGTTGACTTCGGGGCGCGACAACAGCGTCTTGTAATCGGTGGTGATGAAATCGGCGTTGCATTTGTGCGCAACAATTTCACCGCGCTCGGGCAGTCTTTCGGCGATGCCGATCCAGCCTACCTGCGGGTGGCGCGCGGCGAGTTCACCGCGGATAAGGCCTACGCGGCCTGCGCCGACAATGGCGAGGCCTATTTGTTTGGGATTCTTTTTCATTTTCGTTCCAGCAAGTCAAAAGCTAGTCACAGAGGGCACAGAGAACATAGAGAACATAGAGAACACAGAGAGTTTGCTTGAGATGTTCTCTCTGTGTGCTCTGTGATCTCTGTGGCAAAAGGGGTTAACGTTAATGTGTCGCCGAGGTACGCGATTCCGGCAATGGCAACGTCACTGGCTCTTGCCGCTCCGCCGACAAATCTGCCGCGATGTAAACCTCCATCACTTGCCGCGCTTCTTCGCCGGTCACCAGCACGGGCCTGTCGCAGGCCACGGCTTCGACGAAATGCACGGTCTCGGCCGCCATGGGGCCGGCGTAGGTGTGTTCGACTGACTCGCCGGGCATCGTGGACATCGGATGCACGATGCCACTTTTCATCGTCGACAACTGTGTTTCGCGATGGGTGTCGTCGATGATCAGTGCGCCTTCGGTGCCGATCATCTCGATCCACGTCATCGAGAAGTTGGGATAGGCGGGCGGCAGACTCCAGCCGGCGCACACCACGCACGACACGCCGTTGTCCAGCGTGACGGTGATGTATTGCGTGTCGGGGATATCCGCGCCGGTGGCTTCGCGCATCGCGCCGTAGTTGACCGTTGAGTACACCTTGACCGGTTTGGCCGGCGCCAAACACCACAACACAAAGTCTATGTCGTGCGTGGCCTCCATGGCGGCGGGGGAAAGCTTGGTGCGGCTGGTGATTTTTTTGGCAAGGCCGCGGCCGATATGGCGCGACACCAGCGCACTCACCGGTTTGCCCAACGTGCCATCGCGCAGCGACTGTTTGACGTAGGCAAACTTGGGATTAAAGCGCTGCGAATAACCGATGGTGAATTTCAACTTGTTTTGATGGGCGATGCGGATCAAATCATCGGCTTCGTGCAGCTCAATGGCGATGGGTTTTTCCAGAAACACGTGCTTGCCAGCCAGCAGCGCCTCGCGCGCCATCGGGTAGTGCAGCACTTCGGGCGTGGCGGAAATAATGATGGCGTCCACGTCGTTGCGTGCGAGAACGGTCTTGTAATCGGCACTGGCGGAGGCGGCATTGGTTTTCTTGGCGATTTCGGCCAAACGTTCCGGGCGCGTCTCCACCACGTGCAAGTCCTTGACCAGTGGATTCATCGCGCAGGTTTCAGCGCGTATACCGCCGCACCAGCCGGTGCCGATAATGCCTACATTGATTTGCTTCACTGAGCGTCCTCGAATCTTGATAAGGGGAAAATGGAGGCGCGTATTCTAGCGTAAAGACGAATCATCCCGGATTGCGTTAATCTGCGTCGAAAGCGATCAACCCCATGCCATTCATCCTCGCACTCGATCAGGGCACCACCAGCTCGCGCGCCATCGTGTTCGATCAAGCGGGTACGCCACGCGCCATGGCGCAGCGGGAGTTCCGGCAGATTTTTCCGCAGCCCGGCTGGGTGGAACACGATGCCAATGAAATCTGGGAGACGCAACTCGCGGTGGCGCGCGAGGTCTTGGCCAAGGCCGGTTTGAGTGCGCGGGATATCGCCGCCATCGGCATTACCAATCAGCGTGAAACCACGGTGGTGTGGGATCGAATAACAGGGCAGCCGATATACAACGCCATCGTGTGGCAGGACAGGCGTACCGCCGAGGTTTGTGATGCGTTGAAAGCCGGGGAGCACGGCGATGAAGTTACGCGCCGTACGGGACTGCTGTTGGACGCTTACTTTTCCGCGACCAAGATAACCTGGTTGCTGGATCATGTGCCCGGCGCTCGTAAACGGGCCGAGGCTGGACAACTGGCTTTTGGCACTATCGATAGCTGGCTGCTGTGGAAGCTAACCGGCGGCACAGTTCATGCTACTGACGGTTCGAATGCGTCACGTACCATGCTCTACAACCTGCATGAGGGCGTGTGGGATGAGACACTGCTCGCACTGTTTAACGTGCCACACACCGTGCTGCCGCGCGTGTTGCCATCCAGTGGCGTGGCCGGGCTGGCGTTGCGCAACTGGCTGGGTGGCGAGATACCCGTTGCGGGCCTTGCCGGCGATCAGCAGGCGGCGCTGTTCGGGCAGTGTTGCTGGCAGCCGGGCATGGTTAAGAATACCTATGGCACGGGTTGCTTCATGCTGATGCATACCGGAGAACGTCCGGCGCTATCGACGCAACGGTTGCTCACAACAGCCACCGCGCAGGCAGGCGTCACGCGCGAGTATGCGTTGGAGGGCAGTGTGTTTATCGGCGGCGCCGTGGTGCAGTGGTTGCGCGATGGGCTGGGCATTATCCAGTCCTCGACCGAGGTGCAAGCGTTGGCGCAAAGTGTGCCGGACAACGGCGGTGTTTATTTTGTGCCCGCGTTTGCGGGCTTGGGTGCGCCGCACTGGGATGCCCATGCGCGTGGCAGTATCAGCGGCCTGACGCGCGGCTCCACCAAGGCGCACATCGCACGCGCCGCGGTGGAAGCCATTGCGTATCAGTCGGCGGATTTGCTGGATGCGATGCAAGGGGATTCCGGTATGACGATCAACGAGCTGAGGGTGGATGGCGGCGCCACGCGCGATAATTTTTTGATGCAGTTTCAGACGGATATCCTGGGTGTGCCCGTGCTGCGCCCGCGCGTGACCGAGACCACCGCGCTGGGTGCGGCCTATCTGGCGGGACTGGCCGTGGGTTATTGGAAATCCACGGAAGAAATCTCGGCGCAGTGGCAAGTGGAGCGGCGCTTTGAGCCTGCGATACCGCGCGAGCGTGCACTATCGTTGCGCTTGGCGTGGCGCGGAGCGGTGGAGCGAACGAAAAGTCAAGCGAACGTATGAAGCGTATTGTCGTCATCGGTATTATTCTGGGCACGCTGTGGCTCACGCTTGGGCGTACCAAACCGCACAAGATCGTATCCGCGCCGCCGCCGGTTGTGGTGTCCATGATGTCGGAGCGCGAAGCGCCACAGCAACTGGCGGTCCAACAGTCGCATGCGTTTCAGGTGAATGGTTATGAGTTGAAAACGCTGGCGCAGTTTGCGGTAACCGCACGCGCCTTGTCCACGCAGACCTATAGCAGCGGACGCGAGGCGGATTTGTCGCCGCTGGATATTGCATTCGGGTGGGGGCGCATGAGCGAGCAATCGGTGATTGAGCGGCTCGCCATTTCGCAAAGTAACCGCTGGTACCACTGGCGCTATGAAGGCGAACCACCGATTCCGCCGCGCGAGATTGAAACCTTCAGCGCAAACATGCATCTTATTCCCGCGGATGCCGCGGTTGCGCGAGCACTGGGCAATATACGCAAGGGGCAGACGGTGAGCGTATCCGGCTATTGGGTGGAAGTGCGGGGCGGGGACGGCTGGGGCTGGCGCAGTTCATTGACCCGTGAAGACACCGGGCAAGGCGCGTGTGAAGTGATCTTCGTGCAGGATGTCACGATACGCTAGCAGCCTGTCGGACTTAAGCATGCAAGTTGAAGTTGGGATGAGCTGTTTTTCATAGTGTGGTCCATTTGAGTTTGTAGTGAGCTTTTTTGGTGCTTTTCCGTCGCTCTTTTCGCTCCTATGCGATTTTTGGACGCAATACGGCCATACGTTTCAAATTCCACGCCAAGCACACCAGGTTCCACTCCCCACGCACCTTGGCCAGCCCGCGCATGGAGAATTGCCGGAAGCCCATCACCGATTTGATGATGCCGAATACCGGCTCGACGGTTTGTTTGCGCAAGGCGTAGAGTGCGCGCCCGGCCTTGGTCTTCAAACGGTGCGACATGATCTGCGCCGTGCTCGCGTTATCGGGTAGGGGTGCTGGCTCGCTGTGGCGCTCGCGCCAGCCCGGATGGTGTTTGTCACGCGCCACCGCGATGTAAGGCACGATGTTTTTTGATTCAATAGCCTTGACGTTGTTCTCGCTGTAAAAGCCCGCGTCAACCGCCAGATTCTTGACTGCCCCCAGCGTGGGTTTGAGGACAGTCAGCGTTTCGAGCATGGGTTCGATCTGTTCTTTGTCATTGGGCGCTTGCGTGAGCCCCGTGCCGACGACCAACATGGAGTCGGCATCGACTGCGGCCTGGGCGTTGTAGCTTTGCTCAAAGCCGCCTCCGGCTACCGGCATGATGCGCGAGTCTTCGTCGGTGAGGTTGATCTGGTCACCGGCCTTGGGGCCCGGTTGTGGTTCTTCAGGCGCTTTACCCCTGGGCTTTTTGCCTGTGCTCTCCTGCCTGGCTGCGCGTTCGGCCATCTTTTGTTCATAGTCCCTTTGCTCGCGTGCGTGGCGTTCGGCGGCGCGTTGGGCTATCTTGGCTTTGGCTATGGCCATTGCTGCCAACCGGTCTTCGCGACGTTTGATCTCGTCGGGCAGG
>JAYUAH010000183.1:0-2271 GCA_043741415.1 Betaproteobacteria bacterium | reverse complement strand
ACCGGCATCCCGGCAGCCATACCGTCGGCTATGTGCTCGAAGGCACGTATGAGGTGAAAGTCGATGACGGCCCCGTGCGCAAGCTCGGCCCCGGCGAAGTGTTCTACGAGCCGCCCAATGCGCTGCACGCGGTTTCGCGCAATGCCAGCAATACGCAGCCGGTGAAATACCTGGTGATTCAGGTATCCGATCCCACCAAGCCGGCGACTGTGCCGGAGAAAAAATAATTTCAGCGGAGTGCTACTTTGTCATTGGTCATCAGAAAAATTCAAGCGCACGATGAGCCGCGCTGGCGTTTGCTGTGGGAAGGCTACTGTCTTTTTTACGAACGCGAACTATCCGAGATCGCTACGAACCACACCTGGCAGCGCATCATGGAGGAAGCGTCACCCGTGCGTGCCATCGTGGCGGAAGCGCCCGGTGTGGGCGTGATTGGCATGGCCAATTACATCCTGCATGAGAACACGTGGACGCTGACACCCGTGTGTTACCTCGAAGATTTGTTTGTCGATCCGGATCAGCGCGCGGAAGGCGTGGGCGAGCAACTGATTCAGTGGCTGGTGGGCGAGATGAAAGCACAGGGCTGGTCGCGCCTGTACTGGAACACCAAGGAAAACAATTACCGCGCGCGTGGCCTCTACGACAAATTCATGCCGCACAGCGGGTTTTTGCGCTATGTGATTAATAATCCACCGGGGTAACCAAGCCGGTGGCGCCCCCTTGCTTGCTCAATCGCTATATTTAATTACGGAGGAACTACCATGCCCTACGGCGGAAATGACTGGCACGCCCTGACTACGGAACCCACGCTGGAACCGGAATTGCCGATATGCGATCCACATCATCACTTTTGGGATCGTCGTGCGGAGCGCGTTCCTTATCAACGCTATCTGCTCGACGAATTGAATGCGGACATTTATTGCGGGCACAATGTGCGCTCCACGGTGTTCATCGAATGCCGTTCGATGTATGGTCATCGTGATGACGGCCCTGCGGACATGCGGCCGGTGGGTGAAGTCGAATTTGTGCAGGGCATCGCGGCCGCCAGTGCCAGCGGTTTATACGGCCCGGCGCGCGCTGCGGCGGCAATTATCGGCCACGCCAACCTGAACCTGGGGGAGAAGGTTGCGCCGGTGCTGGAAGCGTTGAAGGCCGCCAGTCCCAACCGCTTCCGCGGCATACGCCATTCGGTAACTTGGGATCCGCATCCCGAAGTGGAAAACACTGCCGCGCACAAAATGGCGGGACAGCTAGCGAGTGATACGTTTCGCGCGGGCGCACACGTGCTGGCGCGCATGGGCTACACGCTCGAGGGATGGATCTATCACCCGCAGCTTGCGGAACTGGCGGCATTTGCCAAAGCGGTACCGGAACTGACGATCATACTCAACCACGTGGGCGGGCTGCTGCGTACCGGCCCTTACGCCAATCGCGACGACGAAGTGATGGCCAACTGGCGCAACGGCATCGCCGCCGTGGCGGCGTGCCCGAATATAGTGATCAAACTCGGCGGCCTGGGTATGACGCGTACCGGTTTCGACTGGCACACGCGCCACACGCCCGTCGGCTCGGAAGAACTCGCGGCCGACATGGCGCCGATACTGAGCTACTGCATCGAAAAATTCACGCCCGCGCGCTGCATGTTCGAGAGCAACTTTCCAGTAGACAAGGTATCGTTTTCGTATAACGTGATGTACAACGCGTTCAAGCGTTTTTCGAAAGGTTATTCGGCCAGCGAACGTGCGGCGATGTTCCATGACACGGCGGCGCGGGTTTATCGCATCGCGGGCTGAGTTGCCTGCGTTACCTGCGTTACCTGCGTTACGTTAGGCGCAAGTTTGGGAGACGCAGCACGCGCAAGCTAGCTCATTCGGAATGTTCTTAAAATATCGTTTAAAAACAAATACTTACGTTAATATGTGCATGGCATGTTAGCGCTCAATTTTGGCGCCCGCCATTTTGATTACCCGGCTCCAGCGTTCCGACTCTTTGCGCATGTGCTCGGTGAGGCCAGCGGGCGTGGTGCCTTTGTACGGCACATGCACAAAGCTCACGCCGCCCAGCGCTTTCAACATCTCGCAGCCGAGATGATTGGGTGTGGCGTTGCCGGGTGAGGCGCAATTCATCGCACCCGGCTTCGCCTTGGCCAACGCCATCAGCTCGGGCACATTTTTTGCGGCCACACTCGGATGCGCAAACAACATTTGCGGATTGACCGAGCCCAGCGATATCGGCGCGAAATCGCGGAAAGAATCGTACGGCGCTTTGTAG
>JAYUAH010000182.1:0-2273 GCA_043741415.1 Betaproteobacteria bacterium | reverse complement strand
GCACCTTTTTCCGCAAGGATGGCTCGCTCGGCGTGGTGGTGTCCACGCTGTTTCCGATTCCGGCGCCATCGGGCGAACAGTACATCGCGTGTATGGATGTTGATGTCACCGAACGTCATCACAGCGAGGAGCGTCTGCGCGCGACACTCGAACACACGCCCGGTGTGGCCGTGCAATGGTACGATGCCGAAGCTCGCGTGTTGTATTGGAACCCGGCCTCCGAAATGCTCTACGGCATCGACGCGGACGAAGCGTTGGGGCGGCGCATGGATGAGCTACTATTCTCGCCGCAGGAGTATATTGGCTTTATCAAGTTTCTCGATACCCTGAAGCAGGAGCGCAATAGCGCGGACGAAACCCAGATCACCGTGCGTGCGCGGCACGGTATTGAGGTGACGGTGCTACGCCGCGCGTGCATTATTCCCGGTGAGCGCGGCGCGCCGATATTCGTGTGCATGGAAGTCGATATCACCGATGCGCGGGCGACCGAGCGCGAGCGCGAGCAACTCAATACCATTTTGACGCGGGTTACCGAGACTATCCCGGTGTGTTTGTCCTACCTCGATGCCGACGGCCGCTATGTGTGGACCAATGCGCACAACAGCGCGCGCATGGGCACCACACCGGACCGTATGATCGGCAAGACCACGCGCGAGGTGCAAGTGGCCGCGATGGGCCGTACCACAGAAACGTTGTTTGAGGTGGCGCACTTTGGCGTGCCGCAACACGACGAATGCGAATGGCGTGACGTCGACGGCGTGGCCCGCTGCTATGAGCGATACGTGGTGCCTGACAAGGACGCCAGCGGGGCGCTGCGTGGCTGTACGGCGGTGTGGCTGGATATCACAGCGCGCAAAGAGGCGGAACGCAAGATTCAGCGTCTGAACCGCGTGCATTCGGTGTTGAGCAATATTGATGCCGCCCTGGTACGCACCAAGAATCGGCAGGAGCTATTCGAGGAAGCCTGCCGAATCGCGGTGCACGATGGCGGGTTTGGCGTGGCGTGGATCGGCGTCTTCAACCCGTTTACCGCGCGTGTGGACTCGGTGGCGTGGTCCGGTGCAGACGCCATCGATCTTCAGGTGATGGAGTCGCTCTCGCGCGATCTGGCCAACGCAGGGTGTCAATTGCTGGCGCGTTGCATCCGTACCGGCAAGCCGATCATCGAGAACAACATGTCGATGAAGAATCCGCCCGATGGTACGCTGCGGCGGCGCGCGGTCAAACTGGGCTACCAGTCGGTGATTTTCCTGCCCTTGCTGGTCAAGGGCAAGGTCGCGGGCATCATCGGCATGCTGTCGAAGGAACCCGATTTTTTCAACGAGGACGAAGTTCGTCTGCTGACTAATCTGTCGAGCGACGTGGCGTTTGCACTGGAAGGGATCGACAAGGAAACCCGCATCAACTATCTGGCCTACTACGACCAGTTGACCGGGCTGCCGAATCGTACGTTGTTTCATGAGCGTTTGGGGCAGTTGGTGAACACGGCCACGCAGAACGGCTTGAAACTGGCGTTGCTGGTGGTGGATGTGCGGCGTTTCCGTTTCGTCAATGAGTCGCTGGGCCGTGAGGCGGGCGACCGCTTGCTGCATGATGTGGCCGAGCGCTTCGTGCAGACCTGGGTCGAGCCCGATAATGTCGGACGCATATCGGGCGACCGCTTCGCGTTTGCGCTAAGCGCCTATGAAAACGCGGCGTTGCTGGTGCACGCGGTGGAGCGCTCGATCGTCGACTGCTTGAAAAAACCGTTCGTGATCGATGGGCGTGAAGTCAGCGTATCGGCGGCGGCCGGCATTGCGGTGTTTCCCGAGGACGGCGCCGATGTTGAAGCCTTGTTCAAGAATGCCGAGGCCGCATTGGGGCAGGCCAAGGCCGCGGCAGAACCGTACATGCTGTATCGGCCGCAAATGAATGCGCGCATGGCGGAAGGTCTGGTGATGGAAAATCGCATGCGGCGCGCGCTCGAAAAAGAGCAGTTCATGATGCATTACCAGCCCAAGATCGATTTGTTGAATGGGCACATTTCCGGATTCGAGGCGCTGATCCGCTGGAACGATCCCGACATCGGCGTGGTGGCGCCGGGGCAATTCATTCCGATCCTGGAAGAAACCGGCATGATCGTCGAGGCCGGGCAATGGGCCATGCGCCGCGTCTTGCGTGATCACACGGTGTGGCAGGAGCGCGGGCTCAAGCCGCCGCGCATCGCCGTCAACGTGTCCGCGATCCAACTGCTGCGCAAGGATTTCACCGATCAGGTGCGGGCGCTGGTCAAC
>JAYUAH010000181.1:0-2281 GCA_043741415.1 Betaproteobacteria bacterium | reverse complement strand
CCACCCGCGTGTCGATCTGCGGCATGTGCGTGCGCAAATAAGAAATTTCGTGGCCCACCAGCGGCCCGCCGTGAAACGCGCGCACGGCGGCAAGGCTCACCTTGCCTTGGGCGAATTCCAGCACTTGCAGCGCTTCGGGAAATTCCAGCAGCTTGACGATGTAATCGGTCAACAATTGTTCGGGGCAGATCGGCACATCCACCGCGAAATTCTCCGGCGCAAAAATTTCCGGATGCGCGAGGTAATCGGCCGAGCGGATGCGCGCGATTTTGGTCGGGCAATTGAACATGGTGGCTGCGAGTTTGCATGCCACCATGTTGGTTTCATCGCTTTGCGTCACCGCGAACAGCAAGTCTGCGTCGGCCATTCCCGCCTGCTCCAGCACGGCCGGATGGGCGGCATTGCCGCACACCGTACGCACGTCGAGCCGGTCCTGCAGCGCGCGCAGGCGCTCGGCGTTAGTGTCAACGATGGTAATGTCGTTGGCTTCCGACGCCAGGTTCTCGGCGACCGACGATCCCACCTGGCCGGCGCCCAGTATGACAATTTTCAAATGACGATCTCCACGGCAATACGCGATTCTAGTCGTTGCGCCGCGGCGACGCTATGTGCTATTCGCGGTGTGGCATAATCGTTCGGCAAGCGGGGTAATGCATTGACTAGATTGTATTTTCCAGGGGATATCGCTGATCACGGTGAATGCCGCGTGGTGGCGGGACAGGCGCATCATGTGATCCACGTGCTGCGGCTTGACATCGGTGCGCCGCTCACGCTGTTCGACGGGCGCGGCGCTGAATATCCGGCGTCGATCAAACGCATCGACAAATCCGCACTGACGCTAACGGTGAGCGGGCGCGTCGAGGCCAGCCGCGAGTCGCCGCTCAAGGTGGTGCTGGCGCAAGGCATCTCCAGCGGTGAACGCATGGATTACACCGTGCAAAAATGTGTGGAGCTTGGCATCACCGCCATTCAACCGTTGATCACGCAGCGCAGCGTGGTGCGCCTCACCAGCGAACGCGCGCCCAAGCGCGTTGCGCACTGGCAAGCGGTCGCCGCCGCTGCCTGCGAGCAATGCGGCCGCAATTGGGTGCCCGAGGTGCTGCCAGTGCTGCCGCTGATCAAGTGGCTGGGCATGCCGCCGAACGGCACGCGCTATCTGCTGTCGCCCCATGCCACAACGCGCTTACGCGAGTTGCCACGGCCCGCGGACGGCGTCACGCTGTTGGTCGGTCCCGAAGGCGGATGGAACGAAGAAGAAACCACCGCAGCGTATCTCGCTGGATTTGTGCCGATGGCATTGGGGCCGCGCGTACTGCGTACCGAAACTGCCGCAGTGGCGGCGTTGGCGGCGATGCAGGCGGTTTGGGGGGATTTCTAGTCTTGCGCGTTGATCCCGCGTAATATCCTGTTTTTATTGAAAATTTTGCGACAGGCCGATGGCAGCTTCAGCCCCCGATAAATTTGTCCAATGGTTCCGTGCCGCGGCGCCGTATATCCACGCGTTTCGCGGGCGTACGTTCGTGATTGCGTTCGGCGGCGAAGTCATGTCCGAGAGCCGTTTCGTCGGCTTGAATCATGATTTGAATCTGCTGGCGGCGTTGGGCGTGCGGCTGGTGGTAGTCCACGGCGCGCGCACGCAAATCGATGCCAAGCTCAAAGAACTCGGCCACAAAACGCGCTATGTGCGGGGCTTGCGCGTTACCGACGATGTGACGCTCGCCTGCGCCAAAGAAGCCAGCGGACGCCTGCGCGTGGAAATTGAGGCTATGTTATCGATGGGGCTGCCCAACTCGCCGATGGCCAATGCCGACATCCGCGTGTCCGGCGGTAATTTTGTGACGGCCAAACCCATTGGCATACTCGACGGTGTTGATCTGCAACACACCGGCGAAGTGCGCAAAATCGATGTACCGGCGATTAACGACCGTTTGAATTTCGGTGAGCTGGTGCTGCTGTCGCCGCTGGGGTATTCGGCCACAGGTGAGATTTTCAATGTGGCGCTGGAAAGTATCGCCGAAGCCGTCGCCATCGCGCTGGGCGCGGAGAAGCTGATTTTTATGATGGATCGGCCCGGCGCCACCAGCAAACGCGGCCATCTGCTGCGCGAGTTGACGCCATTGCAAGCGCGTAAGTTATTGAATTTAAAAGATTCTTCTCTCGACGGCGATGCGCGGTTTTATTTGCCGTGCGCGGTGCGTGCGTGCGAGAACGGGGTCAAACGCGCGCACCTGATTTCGCGCCATGCCGAAGGCGCGCTGCTGCAGGAATTGTTCACGCATCA
>JAYUAH010000180.1:0-2283 GCA_043741415.1 Betaproteobacteria bacterium | reverse complement strand
TGCGCGAACCTTTGTACATTAAATATTCGTTGCTCATCATTGGCAGCGTGTTTTTCTCCGTGCATTTTTTTGGCATCGGCCAACTTTACCTGTGGACTGACAATTTATGGATTGAAACCCACATGGCGGGCTTGACGGCGCTGATTGCGGCGTGCGGGACCGCGTTGTTTATTGAAGATGCGCTGGGCCCGGACATGAGTCGCCGCCTGCGGCTGGCGACAAAAATTCTCGCCGCAGCACTCGCGATAGCTGCACTCGCGCACGCGCTCGACTGGATCGACATCAGCACCGTGAGCGTCGTCATGAGCACGCTCGGCTTGATGCCTTCCCTGCTGGGCGTTCCCGGTGCGATCAGACGCATCCGTCGCGGTGACATTGTGGGCACCTATTTCCTGCTCGCCTGGGGTGGTTACTTCGCAGCGAGCGCCGTGATGGTCGGCGTCGTGAGGGGTTACGTCGATGTCAATTTCTGGACTATGCACGCATTCCAGATCGGTGCCACCTTTGACATGCTGATATTCATGCGTATCGCGGTACTGCGGTCAACCGCGATGCACATCGCGGCCCAGCGCGCCACCGCCGAACGCGATACCCTGCATTCCCTCGCCCACACCGATCCATTGACGAAGCTGCTCAACCGGCGCGGCCTGAACACCACGCTCACCGCCGCGCTGCACAATTGTGCGCCGGAAAAAATTCTTGCCGTCTACCTGCTTGACCTCGATGGATTCAAGCTCGTAAACGACCAGTTTGGTCACGATGCCGGTGACGAATTGTTGGAAGTTGTTGCCAGCCGCCTTCAGGCAACGGTGCGCGCTGGTGACGGCATTGCGCGGCTTGGCGGTGATGAGTTTGTGGTGTTGGCCGGTGGACTGCAAAACGACGGACAGGCACAAGAGATGGGTGGCAAGTTGCTCGCGGCAATTTCGGAGCCCTACGCGCTCAGCCTTCACACTTGCCATGTCGGTGTGACGATCGGCTACGTGCTCGCGCCACCCGACGGCATCCACGCCGAGCCACTCATCAAGCAGGCTGATGCCGCCATGTACGCGGGAAAACAAAGCGGCAAAAACTGCCTGCGGCGCGCGCAAATGATGGCGGCTGGTTGAAACGTGCCTACGGCTGACCACTAACCCGCATACCTGCGAAAACATGCAAAACACCAGCACTGGCGAGCTTTGTAGCCAAGTTTTGCTCTGTGGCCCGCGCCAGTGCTAGGACTTTGCAAGTTTATGTAGGCTGGGCAAACGCGACGTTGTCAAACCGGGCCGTTTACCCAACCTGCGGGCGTTACTCATCTGGCAATGTTTTCAATCCAGATACCGCACCGTCACCACTGGCGTGCCGCCGGTAAGCTTGGCATGCAGGATGGAATACTCGGGTACTTCGACCCAACTGGACGTATCGCGGGTGAGTGGTTCGGACGCGACAATGATCGAATCGGCATTTTCAGCGCCGCCGTTCATGCGCCATTCACGGTTGCCCAGACCGTCGTCGTGCATCCCATAGTCGCGACCCAGCGTGTACCATAGACTCAAGTAATTGAGATTCGCTTCGTGCACCCGTAGAGGATCATCGGTGTCGTAGCAGCCAAAATCGAAACAGTAACGCACCGCAGCGAGCTGGGTGCCGTCGGCGATAAACAGGTTCACCGACGACGAATGCGTGATACCGAGTTGCGCGCGAGCCTGACGGATGATGACGAGTGCGCCCTCGATTGCGGTCACCAGCTCTTCGCGTGTTGCATGCCGACCCGGATCGGGCAGCGCGGAAACAATCAACGCGTAGATCCATTCACTATCGGTAGTGCCGCGAATTTCGGTGAGAAATTCGGGACGCACGTGTGGTGCCAGCCAATGTTTCATTTCCGACATGCGCGAAAGATCGCCGTTATGCGCCAACGCCAATGGCACACCGGCGAACTGGAAGGGATGCACATTTTGCAACGAAATATCCACCGTGGTGCTATAGGCCACACCGCGTACATGGCCAAGAACACAGGAGGCGCGCACTTTCTCGGCGATGTTTTTCAGATTGCGATCGAACACCGGCAGCGAGGGCGAGCCATACATAAACGGCTCGCCCGGCGAATGCGAGCCGGGATCCCACGCGCGCAAGCCAAATCCGGCAAGGTTCAGTAAATGCAGCATCTTCGGCATATAGCTCTGCCGCACCAGCGCGGAATCGGGCTGGTAGAGCAGGTGGTCCAGCAATACAGGCTGACCAAGATAGAGGAGGGCGCGGCACATGGTTTGATTGCGGCAGAACATGAACGGCAATTCA
>JAYUAH010000179.1:0-12702 GCA_043741415.1 Betaproteobacteria bacterium | reverse complement strand
CGCTTGCGAAGCACAAACTCGTCATCCCGGTGATCCTGCCCGGCACGCGGATGCCCAAACCAGAGGAGCTACCGCCATCGATTCGCGAACTGGCCTGGCGCAATGCCCTCGAGTTGCGTTACGACCGCTGGAGTGCCGATACCGACTACCTCGCAGAGCAATTGCCGGCCGAACTCGGCTGCACTCGGGAAACAGCGGCGACAACGCCGCAGATGAGATTAGGCTATATCATTTCGGCCTGCGTGGCGCTGCTTGTGGCGCTCCACATATTCGCTATTTACAGCCTGCCGATTGATCCAAATTATGTGGCAGCCGGCGCGTCGTTCGCCCTTGGGCTTGCCGTTTCAACCCAGATGCACCACTCCAAATGGCAAAGATTTACCATTGCGCTTGCCGTTGCCATCATAGCCGGCATTCTCGCCTCAATACTGGTCGCCATACTTTCAGGCGAAAACGTCATCCCCAGAGACCTCGTTGAACTGCGACTGTTCATCATATTCATCGCGATCATATTTGTGAGCTATTTAGTTGGAATGCACACAACCGACCTCCTTCGCGGTCGTGGGAAAGACCGCCGCAAAAATTAGATCGGCGGTTAGTTCTCGCGGAACAGCTTAAAACTAGAGACAGCCGGTTTTTGCGCACACCTGAAACGTTAGCGGCTTTTCGGCTGCCCTGCCGCGGCTGTCCTCGACGAAAATAACAATCTGATGGCGCCCCAAGGGCACAGCAGCATTTTGCAACTGAATCACGAGAATTTGCCCGCGCATTTCAACGAAATCACGTACGCGTGGAAGCAAATTTTCTTTGGGTATCTTTTGATAGATCAGTTGGAGGCTGTTCATGTTAATGCTTGCGCCGCCGTAGGGCCTAATCTCGATCACCCACTCAAGGGGAGAGATCATTTTTTCTCGGAAGCCGTGCACCCTGATTTCCGGTGCCGGAAAAGGACTTGCCCTCAGATTGTCATAAAAATCATCGGGCCGACGAGCTTCATCTGTGGTGATCAGATCAAACGCAAGCGCAGGAAAGGCGAGCAAAACAAAGCATAGTGATGCCCACGAATGTCGGGCTTTCATCATCTCTACACCTTCTTATCGCATTTGAACTTGTACATAGGGGATAGATTCTTTTGCCGTGACTTCTTTGCATTTAACAAAGAAGATTATGCCGCGATCTTGGCACACGCGTTTGGAAAGTGCTGTTCGCGCAGATAGAACGACGTGCCCATGACTTGGCGGCCATAGGCGGTCACGCGCCAGCGCCGGGTGCGCGGAATCTTGACGATCAGGTCTATCGTCACTTCGTTACACGCGAGCGCTGCGCCGTGCGGCCCCAGCGTTGCAGCCACGCTTCGTCGCGCGGCACGGAACTGGGCGTAGGCAGCGTGGGCGGTGCAGCGGCTGCTAAATGAATGACCGGGGCTTCCAGCCAGAGCGGCCAGGTAGACGGCGCGCTGAACAGTGTCGCGACCGACGCACTGAACGGTGAAGTGATGATGCTCAGCGCAAGGCAAGAACTTGAAAATGGCGGAAGAACATTGTGCTTCGGTTACGTGAGACCTCATCGCTGCAGGCATGGCCAATGGTTCTGCGGCACTTGGAATTTGTGAATCGTAGTATAGACGACGGGTAGTGCTGCGAAGCGCTACATCAACACGATCGGACATTCGAGCGACAGCTAACTGTAGAATTGGAAAGCGCTGCCGACCGACCGGAATTGGCCGTTCCACCACACCCGACTGCGCCTGCCAAATTGAAGCGCGACAATCGCAAATAACACAGACTGCTAAGGCTTGAGCCCCAACCGCTCCACCATTACTTTTTCAATCGCCGAACGCTCACGCGCCCAGCGCGCGTAATCCGCGCTGGAGAGATACGCCGTATTCATTTCGTGGCGCTCGAGGGTTTGCAGAAACACCGGGTCCTTGAGCGCCGCACGGAAAGCATCGTGCAGCGCGGCAACGACTTTAGGGTTCATGCCTTTGGGGCCGCCGATGCCGACCGGTGCGCGCGTGGATACGCCATAACCGAGTTCCATCAAGGTGGGCACATCGGGCCAGCGCGCGATTTTGTCGCCGGTGGCCACCAGCAGACGCAGGCGTCCGTCATGTACAAACTGCGCCCAGCCGCCCGAGCCACCGGAGGCCTGCACCTCGCCGCTGAGTAACGCATTACTCGCATCCGGACTACTCTTGTACGGCACCATCACCCAGTCGATGCCCTCGCGCCGCGCAATCTCCGACAGCGTCGCGTGCTGAATGCCGCCGACGCCGGTGGTGGCATAACTCACTTTCTTCGGATTCGCTTTGGCGTAAACGATAAATTCTTTCCAGGTTTTCCACGGCGCGTCGGCGCGCACCACCACGCCGCTCTGGTAATCCGCAAAGGCAATGATCCAGGTGAGGTCGCCGAGCGGGTCATAGTCGAGCTTGGTCAAATACTGCATGCGCAGCAGGTTCGACGACAGATGCGCAATGGTGTAACCGTCGGGTTTCGCCCGCAGCGCGGCCGCGGCAGCGAGCGTTGCCGAAGCGCCCGGCTTGTTCTCGACAATGATGCGCTGACCGAGATGGCGCGAGGCGGCTTCGGCCAGTGTGCGAAACGCGAGATCGGTGGGCCCGCCCGCACCGAAACCGACGTAGAGCGTGATGCGTTTTTCCGGAAACGACTGGGCGCAGGTGGGCGCCATAAAAAAAGCGAGGGCCAGCCACACCAGCATGCGCACCTGCACGATCATGCCCTCTCGTTGCCAGTCGTGCTTAGATCATACGCCGCTCGATTGCCGGACGTTTATCCCACCACCACCATCTCAAAATCCGCCTTGGTCGCCGAGCAGTGCGGGCACGTCCAGTCGGCCGGCACGTCTTCCCAACGCGTGCCGGGCGCGATGCCTTCGTCAGGGATGCCCAAGGTTTCTTCGTAGACAAAACCACACAGAATGCACATCCACTTCTTGTCGTTCATGATCGCTTTCGTATCCTATTTTTTCTTGCTTTGTGCAAACAGCGTGTCGAGTTTACCTTCGAACACGTGGTAGTCGAGATAGTCGTAAAGGTCGTCACGTGTTTGCATGGTATCCACCACATTCTTTTGATGACCGTCTTTACGCAATGCCTGAAACACCTTGAGCGTCGCCGCGTTCGCGGCACGAAAGCCCGACAGCGGATACAGCGCCATCGCCACATTCGCGCTGGCCAGTTCCTGTGTTGAAAACAACGGCGTTTTGCCGAACTCGGTGATGTTGGCGAGGATCGGCACTTTTACCGCGTCGGCGAATTTTTTGTACATCGTCAACTCGGTGATCGCCTCGGGGAAAATCATGTCCGCGCCCGCCTCCACGCACGCACACGCGCGATCAATCGCCGCTTGCAGGCCTTCCACCGCCAGCGAATCGGTGCGTGCCATCACAACGAAGTTGCTGTCGGTCTTGGCGTCGACCGCGGCTTTGATGCGGTCGACCATTTCATCTTTGCTCACAATTTCTTTATTCGGACGATGGCCGCAGCGTTTTTGCTGCACTTGGTCTTCGATGTGCATGGCGCCGGCGCCGTACTTGATCAGCGATTTGACCGTGCGCGCGATATTGAAAGCGCCGCCCCAGCCGGTGTCTACGTCCACCAGCAGCGGCAGCGAACACACGTCGGTGATGCGCCGGATATCGGTTAACACGTCGTCGAGCGTGCTGATGCCCAGATCGGGCAGGCCCAGCGAGCCCGCCGCCACGCCGCCGCCTGACAGATAAATGGCTTTGAAGCCGGTGCGCTGTGCCATGCGCGCGGCGTAGGCATTGATGGTGCCGGCGATTTGCAGCGGCTTTTCAGCGGCTACGGCGGCACGAAACAACGCGCCTGCCGAAGCCGGTTGGATGGATTTGCCGGTGGGTAAATCGGTCATGATGTGGTTACTCCGTATGGTCGGGAAGATGAATGGGGTTTCGTTTTGTCTAAATTCAGTAAGTTGTCCATTTAGCGGACATAGGACATTTCATTGGGGAAATCCGGCTCGAAATCCGCTTGGATGATGTTATTTTATCAGTCGGAGTTATAATCGTGGACTAGAAAATAAAATCATAGTTCGGACTAACTGTACTCTTTTGAATCTTTACGTATTTCGTAACCTCTTTCGGACCTCCAGCCATCATGCCCAGAAAATCTTCAGATGAAGCCAGCCGCCTCACCGGCACCCAAAGTATAGAACGCGCGCTGCTGCTGCTGCGCGAAATTGCCGCGCACAATCGCAGCGGCTCGCGCCTGCTTGATCTGGCCACACGCACCAGTCTGCAACGGCCCACCGTGCATCGCATGTTGAAGTGCCTCGCGCACGAAGGCATGGTGCAGCAGGATGCCGATACGCATCGCTACTATCTCGGTTCAATGGCCTTTGAGCTGGGTCTCACCGCGGCGCCGCGCTTTAATCTGCGCGAGATTTCGCACCCCGGTATGGTGCGCATCGCCGAAGCCACCGGCGACACCGTGTTTCTCACGCAACGCAGCGGCCTCGATGCTGTTTGCATAGACCGCCACGAAGGCACCTTCCCGATCAAGACCTTTACGCTCGACATCGGCATGCGCCGTCCGCTCGGCGTGGGCACCGGCAGTTTGGCGATTGTGGCCGCATTGCAGGAAGAAGAAATCCAATCCATCATCAACAGCAACCAGCCGCGTTACGAAGAATACGGCGTATCCGCCGCCACGCTGGTCACGCAAACCAAAAAAGCGCAAAAGCTCGGCTACTCCATGCGCGAAGCACCCACGCTCGCCGGTGTGCGTTCGGTGGGTCAAGCGATACGCAATCAATCGGGTACGGCGTTTGCCGCATTGTCGGTGTCGACCATCTCCAGTCGTATGACGGAAAAACGCGTGATCGAAATTGCCGCGCTGTTGAAAAACGAAGTGCGCGTGATCGAAAAGCAACTCAGCAACGGCATGTGAGCGTGTTGCCGCAGGCGCGCGCACGCGGCAGTGCTAACGCGCCTGGCTTTGCGCGGATGATATATCGTAACTATTTGTTTTTAAACAATATTTTTGTGCGTGCCGGCAGCCGTCGTAGCACCTCATGATTGACCTTCCCGGCATTCCACAAAAGCAGTTCGCGCGCGACGCGAAGTGCCCGCTCGACGGCGTGCGCGTGCTCGATCTGTCGCGCGTGGTCGCCGGCAATATGGTGAGCCTACTGCTCGCTGATTTTGGCGCCGAAGTGATCAAGATTGAAACGCCCGAAGGCGATGCGCTGCGTGATTGGCTGGTCGGCGGTGTAGCGGCAAACTGGAAAGTCTACGCGCGCAACAAAAAAAGCGTGTGCCTGAATCTGCGCAAAGCGGCCGCCAAAGATTTGCTGCTGAAGCTCACGGAAACCGCGCAGGTGTTCATTGAAAATTTCCGTCCCGGCACGCTGGAGAAAATGGGCCTCGGCCCCGACGTGCTGCACGCGCGCAATCCCAAGCTCACCATCGTGCGCGTCACCGGCTGGGGACAAACCGGGCCGTACAAACACAAGCCCGGTTTCGGTACCCTGGCCGAGGGCATGTCGGGCTTTGCGGCCTTGAACGGCTTCGCTGACCGCGAACCGGTGTTGCCGCCGAATCAACTCGCGGATTGCACGGCGGGCACTTACGGCGCGTTCGCGGTAATGATTGCGCTGCGCAACGTTGAAGTCAGCGGCGGCGTTGGACAAATTATCGATCTGCCGTTGCTTGAACCGCTGTTCACTTTCATGGGCCCGCAAGCGGCGAGCTACAAGGCCAGCGGCAAACTGCGCGAGCGCACCGGCAGCCGTTCCACCACCGCCGCACCGCGCAATGTGTATCGTACCAAAGACAACAAATGGGTGAGCATGTCGGCCTCGACTCAGGCCATGACCGAGCGCCTGCTGCGCGTGATCGGCCACGGCCACTTGCTCGATGATCCGCGCTACAAAACCAATGCCGAGCGCGTCAAGCACGCGGCCAATCTCGACAAAATCGTCGGCGACTTTATCGGCAACATGACGCTCGCCGAAAACATGGCTTTCTTCGACCAACACGAAGTCACCGTCGGCCCGGTCTACGACATCGCGCAGTTTGTACAAGACCCACATGTGATCGCGCGCGAAATCGTCGTCGATTACCCCGACGATGAAATGGGTACCATCCCCATGCACAACGTGGTGCCGAGAATGTCGGGCACGCCGGGGGCGATACGCGCGCCCGCGCCCAAGCTCGGCGAACACAATGCTGAAATTCTCGGCGCGCTCGGGCTGAGCGATGGCGCGCTACAATCGCTCACCGACGCCGATGTGATTTACGCGGGTACGCAGCGGAAAAAACACCCTTAAGTTCTTTACCGCAAAGGCGCGAAGACGCAAAGGAAACGCAAAGAACCCCAGATTTTATTTTTGGGTTTTTCTTTGCGGCAGTTCTTTGCGTCTTCGCGCCTTTGCGGTAAAGAATTTTTTGAATTGAAACAAGGAACCCAACCATGCCCCGCGACCTACCCGTCTGGCGCTCGCTGCTGTACTGCCCCACCAATGTCGAAAAGTACGTCGACAAAGCCCACACCCGTGGCGCCGATGTGATTCAGCTTGATCTCGAAGACAGCGTGCCGCCGTCGGAAAAGGTCGCTGCGCGCAAGCTTGTGGAAAAGGCCGCGGCAAGAGTGCGCCGTGGCGGCGCGGATGTAGTGGTGCGCTTTAACCAACCGCTGTCGCAGGCGGTGCCGGATATCGAACATTCGATTTGCCCCGACGTCGATGCGCTCGCCTGCACCAAAATCGGCGGCGCTTCACATGTACAACTGCTCGATGAGTTAGTCAGCGAGCTGGAAGCCAAGCGCGGCATGACGGTGGGTCATACTAAATTCATCGTGATGATTGAAACCTCGGATGCGTTTTTCAAGATCCGCGATATCGTGCGCGCATCAAAGCGCATCGTGGCGTGCAACATCGGCGGCGAGGATTTCGCGCTCGACAACAACATGCAGCCCACGGGCGAAGCCTTGTTCTACCCGAAGCAGCAGATGATATTTGCGGCAAATACCGTAGGCATTATTCCGCTGGGCTTCATCGACAGCATCGCCGGCTTCGGCGACTGGGAGGCGTTTCGCAACATGGTGCGCCGCTCGCGTGATTTTGGTTTCATGGGCGCGGGCTGCATTCATCCGGGGCAGGTCACGATCGTGAATGAGGAATACAAACCGAGTGCCGCCGAAGTTGAGTACGCGCAAAAGCTGATCAAGCTCGATAACGAAGCTGCCGCCAGCGGACGTGGCTCGTTCACGCTCGATGGCAAGATGGTCGACATACCCATCATCGTGCGTGCGCGTAAACTGATTGCGCGCTACGAGAAGATCACGCAGCGCGAATCGCGCACACTGGCAGCCGTGGAACACAGGGCATAAAAAATGTTTAAAAACAAATACTTACGTATTTTTAGCCTATTGGGGCTGGCGCTGCCCGCAGCAGCACTCGCACAGCCCGCTTCGACAGGCTCAGGACAGGCCTATCCAAACCGTCCGATACGCATCATCGCGCAGTTCACACCCGGCACTTCCACCGATGTGATGGCGCGCGTGGTGGCGCAACGCTTGAGTGCGAGTTTCAATCAGCAAGTGATCGTCGAGAATCGTCCCGGTGCGGGCGCAGTGCTCGGCACGGAGATCGCTGCACGAGCAACGCCCGACGGCTACACACTGGTTGCGGCAGTGTCGAGCGCGTTCGGCATCAACCCCACGCTCTACGCCAAACTGCCGTACGATGCGGTGAAGGATTTCGATCCCATTATCAATCTCGCGCTGACGCCGCAGACGCTGGTCGCAAGCCCGTCGGCGCCGTTCAAAAGCGTGAAAGAACTCGTCGCCTACGCGCGCGACAAACCGGGCACCATCAATTACGCCTCGCTCGGCGCCGGCTCCACCAGCCATCTGACCACGGAAATGTTCCGCTCCGCCGCTGGTATCAAAATCAATCACATCCCGTTCAAAGGCAGTGGTGACGCGCATACGCAAATCATGGGCGGACAAATCCCGGTGATGCACGACGCCATTCCGGCCACGCTGCAGCACATCAAATCCGGCAAGCTGCGCGGGCTGGGCATCGCCACGTTGAAACGCTCGCCCTTCCTGCCCGATCTGCCGACCATCGCAGAATCGGGCTATCCAGGATTCGAAGCCGTGGGCTGGATCGGCCTCGCCGCACCGGCACACACACCTGCCGCCGTGCTCGACAAATTGAACGCCGAATTGAACCGCATGCTCAACGATGCCGAGGTCAAAGAACGACTCAACACGCTGGCCTTTACGCCCGTCGGCGGCACGCGCAAGGCATTCGGCGATTACATGAAAGCCGAGATCGCGAAATGGGGCAAGGCAGTGAAGGAGTCAGGTGCGCGGGTGGATTGAACCGCGAAAAACTTTTTTTGCCACAGCGGTCACAAAGAACCCTACGAATTTCCGCTGTGACCTCTGTGTTCTCTGGGGCTGAGCCTTTGACGTTAAATTCAAATCATGCCTAAGCGTCTCAAAGTCGCCGTCACCGGCGCCGGTCTGAAGAATAGCCCCGATGGCCGCGAAGGCTGGGCGGCACGTGCGCATTTGCCGGCACTGAAAAAACTCTCGGATATTTACGATCTCGTCGCGGTGTGCACCACACAAATGGAAACCGCACAAAACGCCGCACGCCACTTTGATGTGCCGCATGCGTTCGACAATGTCGATCACATGCTTCAGGCGCTCCCCGATATCGACGTGGTGTGCGTGTCGGTGCGGCCAGTGCATCACTACAAAGTCGTGTCCGCCGCGCTGCGTGCGGGCAAGCATGTGTACTGTGAGCAGCCGCTGGGCATATCCACTTCAGAAGCGCGCGCGATGTATGTACTCGCCAAAGAAGCCGGCGTGCGCACCGTGATCGGCCATCAAAGTCATTACGAGCCGGCTACCTTGCACATGGCCGAGCTGGTGCGCGAAGGTTATATCGGACGCCCGCTGTCGTTTAATCACACCTATTTTGTCGGCAACTACATTGTGCCGCGGCCTTCGCATCGCCAGTGGCTGTTCGACGCCGACATGGGCGGCCATCCGGGCTATCGCAGCGGACACAGTCTCGACCGGCTGCACAGCGTGCTCGGCCGGGACGTCACCGCGATTTGCGCGGACATGGCGGTGCAGGTGCCCGAGCGTATCGCCGTTGACACCGGCGGCGTGATTCGCAGTAATCAGGTCGACAATATGAATTACCTGTTGAGAATAGACGGAAAAGCGGGCGAAACCATCATGGGCACCATGATCACCAACTTCACCGCGTGGTACGGCAGCGGCAATCATTTCGAAACTTACGGCACCGAAGGCATGCTCATGCTTGCCACGGGTGAGACGCCAGATTGGGACAAAAAATCCGGCGAAGGTGACCCGTCGCGCGGCGAATTAAAGCTCTACGGCGCGCACGCCAACATCCGCCAGTACATCGCCGACCCCACGCCGCCGGAACGCCTGCAAAACCAGTATCGCGAAATTCAGATTCCGAGAAAACATTTTTACGTCGAGGGCATGAATCGCGGCCGCGGCGCCTATCTGGTGGCACAAACCTGGCACGCCTTCGCGCAGGCGATCAACGGCGGCTACGAATGCGCACCGAGCTTTCGCGATAAACTCAAAATCCATCGCGTGTGGGATGCGGCGGAGGCTTCCGTTGATAAGCGCGCTTGGGTTAATGTGGATTACAGCGGGATATCGTGACGGCCTGAAGTACAAAAATTGTTTTCACAACAAGGAGCAACCATGATCTATGAAATGAGAACTTACGACATCAAACCGCGTTCGCTGGCCGAAGTTGAAAAACGTTTCGGCGAAGCCTACGAAAAACGTAAAACCTATTCGCCGCTGACCGCCTTCTGGCACACCGAAATCGGTCCGCTCAACCAGATCATTCACGTCTGGGGCTACAAGGATTTGGAAGAACGCGGCCGCATCCGCGCCGCAGCGGTGAAAGACAAAGTGTGGCCGCCCAACATCGGCGAATTTCTGGTCAAGATGCGCTCGGAAATCTTCCTGCCGTTTTCGGTGTCGCCCGAATTACCGCCCGGCAAGCTGGGGCCGTTCTACGAAATGCGCACCTACACGCACGCTGCGGGTGATTTGCCCAAGCTGCGTAATGTGTGGGAAAAAGCGGTGCCGGAGCGCGTGAAATTCAGTCCGTTGTGCGCGGCGTGGTACTCGGAATTGGGCGGGCTTAACAAGTTCGTCCACATCTGGCCCTACCCCACGCTCGATGCGCGCAATGATGTTCGCGCAAAAACCCAGGCCGCCGGCGTATGGCCGCCATCCGCCGAGAAGATGGGCTTACCGGGGTACAACCTCACCGCGCAGGAAAATAAAATCGTAATGCCGTCGGCGTTTTCGCCGTTGCAGTAACTGCGCCGGAAAGAAAGCGTTGGCGCCCGTTCGGCGCCAACGCGCCGTGGCTACGGCTTCTGAAACTTCAGCACAAACTCATCATTCGGTTGCGCCGGTTTGAATACACTCTTGTCGCGCGGATCAGCCGCGTTGCGTAGAAACTGGCCCTCGGCCATCAGCTTGAATCCCGCCGCTTCCACTTCACGCCGCAGCAACGCTTCTTCGACGCGATGCAGGCTTTTGGATTCGCTGATGCCGGTGCCCGCGCGGCCCGAATGATCCGCCAGCACGTAAAAGCCGCCGGGCTTTAACGCCTCGAACACCGCGCGGTTGACCTGCACGCGATCCGCGCCGGCCCAGCCGAGGTCATGATACACAAACATAAACGTCACCAAATCAACCGAGCCTTTCGCCACGTCGGCGGGCAGCGGGGTTTCAAACGGCTGCACGGTGAGCGACAAATTCGATCCAGAGTAACCCTTCAAACGTTGCGCAAAGCGGTCTTTGATAATGTTCTGCATGAACTCCGGGCTGTTGTGCGCGTAGACGCGGCCCGTGGCACGATGGGCACCCACCGCGCGCGCGAGCAGCTCCGCGGTGTAGCCGCCGCCGGCGCCCACATCAAGCACACGCATGCCGGGCCGCGCGTCGATGAAGGCCAGTAGCTCGCGCGCCTTGCGCCGGCTGTCGTTGGCTTTGTCGGCCTCATTGCGATCCGGCGCAGATAGCACCGCGGTAATTTGATCCGGTGTGAGCGATGGCGGTGTTGTGGCACAGCTTGCCAGCGCCAGCACCATTACTCGTGCGAGCCAGCGCGACGTGCGGACGCTATTGCTTTTGAACGCGGTCATCATGTCATACGCTCCATTAAATATTTTCATCACGGTTTAGCGGAGGCTTTCTCGATGGCTTGCCCGGCTGCGCGCCACGCCTCGATGCCGCCTTTCAACGTCAGCGCACCCTGATAGCCGCTGTCGTAGAGGTGCCGGGTCGCTTCGCGTGCGCGCACGTCATCGATACCGTACAGCACCACCGCATCGACCTTCGGCAGATGCAAGCTTTCCAAGCGACCCTTGAACTCGGCAAACGGCACGGATATCGCGCCGGACAGATGGCCCTGGTCGTAGTCGGCGCTATCGCGTAAATCGATCACCACCGGGCGCGGATCAGCCTTGAGTAAGCTGACGGCTTCTTTAACCGAAACTTCCGGCCCGCCTTTCAAGCCTTGACTGGAAAAAACAAAAACGCCGATCAAAATCAAAATCGGTATCAACCACTTGCGTGCCATGCCGCGTGTTTCCTTGAGCTTGTTATGCCTTGAACGGCTATTTTAGCCGGCCTGGTGCTGTGCGCACATCAACGCGCATTCGCCACCACAGCAGCCAAGCGCTGCCGCCGCGCCTTCACACGCGGACGTATCACCGGCGCCCAACGCCCGATGTCGGATTTGGCGCGCCACTGCGGGGTAGACGGCAAATCCGGCTGGTCAATCAGATACAGCGCTGAGTATTTGAGCCAACCCTGCGGCGTAGCCTCTGCATCGCGCAGCCGAATCACCTGGCGCACGCCTTCGACTTGCAGAATGTTGGGAGTGTGCTCGTTATCGTAGATTTCGTTGAAATCATTTTCGTCCTGTGGATCGATTTCGAAGGTGACCAGGTAGAAAAACGGCGCGGAAGGAACATCGCTTTTCCAATCTGAAGCCATCATTCACCTCGTTTCGGCAAACCTGCGGAAATTGTTGATGCAGCAAAATGCTTCACCCATTCAACTTGTGCCGGAGTATCCGGAACCGGCACTTTCCGAGCACGAGTAAGCGCCGGGAAAACTTCGGCAAGCGGCATGCCCAATTGGAGTAACACGCACGCACTCAATAAGCCCGAACGGCCGATGCCAGCCCGACAATGAATTCCAACGCTGTCACCACGTCGAAGACGAGACACAAGCTCAGTGACCAGCGACGCTGTTTTACTTACCGATTTCGGCGTACCGCGGTCCGGCACCGGGAACGTCAGGAAATCAATGTCACTTTCGACGCAAAGCGATTTTTCATCGGCCAATCCCAACTCGCGCACCTCATGAGATTCGAGTAAGGAAACAATAATTTTTATGCCCGCGCATTGCCAGCCCGAAATTTCGTCCGACAGCCAGTCGCCAGAACGCGGGCGCGCCATCATCCCAAGCCGAAGCGGTGTTACTTCACTAATCCAATATATTTCCGGCGTCATGGCAATAAACTATAGGGCACCTCTAAAAATTCGCTCTGATTCGATAATATCAGTAAGCGGGCAAGCGAGCTGAAACGTTAACCGCGAAGGCCCACCAAAACGCGAGCGCAG
>JAYUAH010000178.1:0-2289 GCA_043741415.1 Betaproteobacteria bacterium | reverse complement strand
AAAACGTCACCGCGCTGCAGGACGAGATGAAAAAATATCTCGATCTCGGCTACAGCGTTGTGAAAATGAAAATCGGCGGCGATTCGGTGGCGGATGATATCGCGCGCATCGAAGCGGTGATCAAAGTCGTCGGCGCCGGCAAAAATCTGGCGGTGGATGCCAACGGAAGATTCGATCTGAAAACTGCCGTTGAATACGCAAAAGCGCTGGAGCCGTACGGTTTGTTTTGGTACGAAGAAGCCGGCGATCCGCTCGACTACGCGCTGCAAGCCGAACTCGCGCAGCATTACCAACACCCGATGGCCACCGGTGAAAATTTATTTTCCATGCAGGACGCACGCAACCTGATCCGTCACGGCGGCATGCGCAGTGATCGTGACTGGTTGCAATTCGATTGTGCGCTGTCGTACGGCTTGGTCGAATACCTGCGCACGCTTTCAATGCTTAAACAAAACGGCTGGTCGCCGCGGCGTTGCTGTCCGCACGGCGGGCACCAGATGTCGCTCAACATTGCGGCGGGTCTCGGACTTGGTGGCAATGAGTCGTACCCGGATGTGTTTCAGCCGTTCGGCGGCTTTGCCGACAATACGCCGGTGGTTGATGGTTATGTCACCATGCACGACACGCCGGGTGTGGGCTTTGAGTCGAAGGCAAAATTGTATGCGCTGATGCGCACCTTGATTGAATAACGTAAGTATTTGATTTTAAACAATAATTTATTATGAAGCTATTTTCCTTGGCAGTGATGTCAGCGGCAACTGTATCGGGTTTTGCCGGCGTATCGCGCGCCGCAGAAATCTTCCCCAGCAAACCGGTGCGTATGATCGTGGCATTTCCGATTGCGGGTGCTACCGACATACTCGCGCGCGTGCTGAGCCAACGAGTGGGCGAGCAAATCGGTTATCAAGTGATTGTCGATAACCGTCCCGGTGCAGGCGGCACCATCGGCACACGCATTGCGGCGAACGCGTTGCCGGATGGCTACACGTTGTTGCTCGGCACCACCAGTACGCATGCGATCGGCCCGCACCTTTACTCGAAGCCGCCGTACGATCCACTCACGGATTTCACGCCCATCACACAAGTGGCGACCTCGCCCACCGTGTTGATGGTGGCATCGCAGGTGCCGGCCACTTCGGTGAAGGAGTTCATCGCACTCGCCAAGGCGCAACCGGGCAAACTGAATTTCGGCTCATCGGGCGTCGGCACGCAGTTTCATCTGTCGGGCGAGTTACTGAAGCTGCTAGCGGGCATCAACATCGTCCATGTGCCGTACAAAGGCACGGCGTTGGTGTATCCCGACATGATCTCGGGACAAATACAAATGTTGTTCGATGTGCCGCCCGCTGCATTGAATTTCATCAAGCAGGGCCGCGTGCGCGCGCTCGGCGTGTCGGGCAAGAAGCGCACGCCGGTGTTGCCCGAGGTGCCGACGATTATTGAAGCAGGCATTCCCGGCTATGACGCGGACCTTTGGTTTGGTTTGTTCGCGCCGGCGCAGATGCCGAAAGCACGCTTGACACGGGTGCATGCAGAAGTGGTGAAGGCCTTGAGTGTCGCGGATGTAAAGGAACGTTTTGCCGGACTGGGTGCTGATGTGGTCGGCAGTACGCCGGACGCTTTTGCGGTATTCCTGAAAGCGGAAAATGCAAAGTGGGAAAAAGTGGTCAAGGCATCCGGCGCGCGCGCGGATTAAAGGTGAATGTCAGTATTTGATTTTAAAGGAATTTTATGAACGGTGCAGAAAGCCTGGTGCGCACGTTGCTCAATGGCGACGTCAATGTGTGCTTCGCCAATCCCGGCACATCCGAAATGCATTTCGTCGCCGCGCTGGATCGCGTCGAAGGCGTGCGCTGCATACTCGGTTTGTTCGAGGGCGTGGTCACGGGTGCTGCCGACGCCTATTACCGCATGAGCGCTAAACCCGCGGCGACGTTGCTGCATCTGGGGCCGGGGCTCGGCAACGGTTTAGCCAATTTGCATAACGCGAAAAAAGCGCGCTCCGGCATCGTTAACGTGGTCGGCGAACACGCGGGTTATCACATCCAGTACGATGCGCCGCTCACCGCGGATATCGAAGGTGTGGCGCGACCGATGTCGGATTGGGTGAAGACCTCGCACTCGTCGAAAACCATTGCCGCCGACGGCGCGCTGGCGATTGAGGCCGCGTGCACCGCGCCGGGACAAATCGCCACGCTCATTTTGCCGGCCGACACGGCGTGGGGCGACGCCGATGGTCCCGCGCCGGTGGCAGCGCCCGCGCCGCGTGCGGCGGTGTCTTCGCAAGCC
>JAYUAH010000177.1:0-5505 GCA_043741415.1 Betaproteobacteria bacterium | reverse complement strand
TAATCCTGAGCATCGTCAACACCATCATTCGGCCCATCTTATTTGTGCTGACGCTGCCGATCACCGTGCTGTCGCTGGGGCTTTTTATTTTCATACTGAACGGACTGATGCTATGGATGGTCGCGTCGTTCGTGAAAGGCTTCACCATTGCCGGCTTCTGGCCCGCGGTGTTTGGGGCGATTGTTTACAGCTTGATTAGTTGGGCGGCGAGTTCGCTGTTGTTGGGTGGAAAGAAGGATTAGCGCTATGCCGAGAATTAACGTAAGTATTTGATTTAAAACAACTTTATTTTTTATTTTTTATTTTCGGCAAGGCGATGCGGATCCAATATCATCCGCGCCAACGCAATCAGCGGTATCAACCCCACCGCAACTATCGTTAGCGCCGCGGTAGAAGCTTCCGTCAAGCGTTCGTCTGAAGCAAGGTTGTAGGCCTGCACCGCCAGCGTATCAAAGTTGAATGGCCGCATCACAAAGGTCGCGGGCAATTCTTTCATCACATCCACAAACACCAGCAGCCCGGCGGCGAGCGCGCTGCGCCACAGTATGGGTGCATGCACGCGCGCGAGCGTTGCGGCTGGGCCCAGGCCGAGTGAGCGGGCAGCGCTGTCCATGTTGGGCGTGATTTTCGATAAGCCCGCTTCGACCGCTTGCAATGACACGGCGAAAAAACGCACCAGATACGCATACACCAGCGCCGCCACACCGCCGGTCAGCAACAAGCCGGGATTAGAACCCGTAAGCGATTCGATCAGTGTTGCCAGCACGTGATCAAGCCGCGTGATGGGGATCAATACGCCCACCGCGATCACCGCGCCGGGCACGGCATAGCCCAAACCGGCGATGCGATTGGCGACGCGCACGGTGATGCTGGCCGAGCGCGCCGCATAGCCCACGGCCAGCGCGAGAAACACCGCGAGGGCTGCGGTCAGCGCCGCCAGCGTCACCGTGTTAAACGTCAGTTGCACATAGCGCGCGCCGAACTGTGCGTCGCCCGCGGTGAGCGCCATGTGCAGCATCACGCCCGACGGCAGCAAAAATCCGAACACCACCGGTATCGCGCAGAACACAAACGCCAGCGGCACCCATACACCGCGCAGTTGGTAGACATTACGCAACTGCTTGCGCTGCGAGCTGCTGTAGAAACTCGCGCGCGCGCGGGTAGTGCGTTCGAGCAACAGCACCAGAAACACAAACACCAGCAACGCCGCCGACAACTGCGCGGCCGCGGTGTGATCGCCGAGTGAAAACCACGCGCGGTAAATGCCGGTGGTAAACGTTTGCACGCCAAAGTACGACACGGTGCCGAAGTCGGCCAGTGTTTCCATCAGCGCCAGCGCGGTGCCCGCCACAATACCGGGTCGCGCCAGCGGCAGCGCCACATGCAAAAATGTGCCCCACGGGCTGTAGCCGGATACGCGCGCCATTTCCAGCATGCTGTCGGATTGCTCCAGAAACGCCGCGCGCGCCAGCAAATACACATACGGATACAACACCAGCGAAAACATCACTACCGCGCCGGCCAGCGAACGCACGTCGGGAAACCCGTGTTGTCCCGTGCGCCAGCCCATCCACGTGCGCAACGCAACCTGCACCGGTCCGGAAAATTGCAACAAGTCCGTGTAGGCGTACGCCATCACATACGCCGGCATGGCCATCGGCAGCAGCAGCGCCCATTCGAACACGCGCCGTCCGGGGAAGCGGCACATGGTGGTAATCCACGCCGTCAGCACGCCACCAAACATCACACCCGCCGCGACACCGGCCATCAACAACAGCGAATTCATCACGTAGTCGCCGAGCACCGTTTGCACCAAGTGCCGCCACGTGCCCTGTGACGGCACAAACACGTTTTGCAGCACCACCAGCACCGGCAGCGCAATGGCGGCAGCCACCAGCACCGCCACCACCGTTAGCAGCGATGGGCGCGGGTAAGCCTGCGGCCGCTTCGGCCACACTGAAACCACTGCGGCGTGCGCGCGGATCACGTCAGAAAAATACCCGGATTATATGCAAATAAAATAATGTAGAATCAATGAAGTGTCGAGCTAAGTAGCGGAAAAAAAACAACAATTTATTGTAACAAGAATCATTATCATCAGCAATCCTATATAATATTTGCATGTCAGGTAGCCTCGAACTCAAGCACGTCAGCCAGTCCTATACCGCTCGACTCGTCCTCGATGACATCAGCTTGCAGTTGGGCAACGGCACCATTGCGTGTCTACTCGGCGCCAGCGGCTGCGGCAAAACCACGGTGCTGCGGTGTATCGCCGGCTTTGAAAACATTGCCGCCGGCGAAATCCGCATTAATGACAATGTCGTGAGCCGCCCCGGCTATCTCACGCCGCCGGAGTCGCGCCGCATCGGCATGGTGTTTCAGGATTACGCGCTGTTTCCACACCTGACGGTGGCGCGCAATGTCGCATTCGGCTTGCACGGTGCCGACCACGCCACGCGCAAAGCGCGCGTAGACGAACTGCTGGAAATCGTCGGTCTCGATACCGTCGCGCGGCGCTACCCGCATGAAATTTCGGGCGGCCAGCAACAGCGCGTGGCACTTGCACGCGCGCTGGCGCCGCGTCCGGCGCTGATGCTGCTCGACGAGCCGTTTTCCAATCTCGATGTTGAAATGCGCGAGCGCCTCTCCATCGAAGTGCGCGACATTCTGAAACATCAAAACACCACCACCATACTCGTCACCCACGATCAAAACGAAGCCTTCACCTTCGCCGATCAAATCGGCATCATGCTCGAAGGCCGCATCGCACAGTGGGCCACGCCTTATGCGCTCTATCACGAACCGGGCAACCGCGAGATCGCCGAATTCGTCGGACGCGGCACGTTTCTGCCGGGCATTGTGCTCGAGGGCAATCGCGTCAGACTCGAAATCGGCGAACTGCCTGGCGACACACCGCTACCCGCCGCACCCGGCGCCACCGTCGACGTACTCCTGCGCCCCGACGATATCCTGCACGACGACGCCAGCCCGCTGCAGGCCAAGGTGTTGACCAAGGCGTTTCGCGGCGCAGAGTTTATTTACACGCTGGAATTGCCCGGCGGCGGCCGCGTGATGTCATTCGTACCGAGCCACCACAATCACGCCATCGGCGAAAAAATCGGCATCAGGCTGGAGATGGATCATCTGGTGGCGTTTGCGCGCGATTAAGTTGCGTGCGACGTTGCATGAGCACGCGTCGCTACCCAGGTGAACATTCGCTGACAATCGCCTGCGGCGTTGCAAAATGTCTGTGTATTAAAGTCTCGCCAGCCGCGAGGTTTAATTTCCCCGGTACCATTCGTTTTAGTATTTGGAACTGATCGGCATCTTCTGTGGTCTATGAACAGTTGGCGTAAACGCCCCGCTGATATTGCAGGGATCAAGCCGTATAGCGGCGGGCATGTGCCGCGATTGCGGCCCGGACAGTAATCAAGGTTGTATCCACTTTTATTCAGGAGGTCACAATGAATCGTCTTGTCATTTTCGGCGTTAGCGTTGCAATAGCCACTAGCGGCTTGGGCAGTTTAAGCGGCTGCGCGGAGTTGAGTCCAACCCAGCAGGGAACCGCCGCCGGCGCCGGCATCGGCGCAGCAGCCGGCGCAATCATCGGCGGTGTGAGCGGCGGCAATCGCCAGGGACGCGCCACCACGGGCGCCGTGGTGGGTGGTGTGCTCGGCGCCGGCGCAGGCTACCTGTGGTCGCAGCGCATGCAGCAGCAAAAACAGGCCATGGAGCAAGCCACCAGAGGCACCGGCGTCGCTGTCACGCAAACGCCCGATAACCAATTGAAACTTGAAATCCCCAGCGACATTTCGTTCGCCACCGGACGTTCGGACATACAGCCCAACTTCTCACCGATACTCGATCGCTTCGCCGGCACGCTGCGCGATCACGCCACGACCACCGTGAACATCGTCGGCCACACCGACAGCACCGGCACCGACACCATCAACAATCCGTTATCGGTCAACCGCGCCGCCAGCACGCGCGACTACCTCGCCGCGCGCGGCGTCGGCAGCAACCGCATCAGCATCAGCGGCATGGGATCGCACCAACCGGTGGCCGACAACAATAGCGAGCAAGGTCGCGGCAAGAACCGCCGTGTGGAAATTTATGTGGCTGAATCGGCACCCGTGCCGCCGCCTGGGTCGGCACCGGCACCAGCCGGCAAGCCTTATTGATGGGGTAGCGTTTTCGTAGCCAGTAGGTTGGGGTGAGCCTGCGAACCCCAACCAGCAACATTTTCATCGCCACCTTACGCTACGTCAGCCATCCATGGTGTTGGGGTTCCTGCGTCACCGCAACCTACGAGCTACGCTTCGTCAGGCTCCGGATTTTCCACCGCCACGGCGGCCTGCAATTTCTCAATCACGTCCGCCGGCGCCTGCGCCGCAACTTTGGGCGTTGCCGTCACCACATCGGCATTCTGCGCGCGATGCCGCAGCGCATGATCCATTAACGTCAGCGCCATCATCGCTTCGCAGATCGGTGTCGCGCGTATGCCCACACACGGATCGTGGCGGCCATGCGTTTCGATGGTGGCCGCATTGCCTTGCTGGTCGATAGTGTGGCGCGTGAGGCGGATGCTCGAGGTGGGCTTCACCGCGACATTGACCACGATATCCTGTCCGGTGCTGATGCCGCCGAGTATGCCGCCGGCGTTATTCGATAAAAAACCTTGCGGCGCCATTTGATCGGAATGCTCGGTGCCGCGCTGCGATACCGCCGCGAAACCCGCGCCGATTTCCACCCCTTTGACCGCGTTGATGTTCATCATGTTGTAGGCGAGATCGGCGTCGAGCTTGTCGTACACCGGCTCGCCCCACCCCACCGGCACGCCGGAGGCCACGGTGGTAATCTGCGCACCGACCGAGTCACCGGACTTGCGCAGCTTGTCCATGAACTCCTCGAGTTGCGCTACGTAAGATTCATCCGCCGCAAAAAAAGGATTGTCGTAAACACCATCCCACGACTGGAACGGAATCTTGATCGGCCCCAGTCGCGACATATAACCGCGAATGACAATGCCGTATTTCTCATTAAGCCACTTGCGCGCAATCGCGCCCGCCGCCACGCGTACCGCGGTTTCACGCGCACTTTGCCGTCCGCCGCCGCGGTAATCGCGGATGCCGTATTTTTGCCAGTAGGTGTAATCGGCGTGACCAGGGCGAAATTTATCCGCAATCTTCGAGTAATCCTTGCTCTTCGCATCGGTGTTGCGGATCAGCAGGCCGATCGGCGTACCCGTGGTGCGCCCCTCAAACACACCGGAGAGAATTTCGACTTTGTCTTCTTCGCGCCGCTGCGTGACATGACGCGAGGTGCCGGGCTTGCGGCGATCCAGATCAATCTGCAAATCCGCTTCGCTGAGCAGCATGCCCGGCGGGCAACCATCGACCACACAGCCGATGGCCGGGCCGTGGCTTTCGCCGAATGAGGTGACGCAAAACAGAGTGCCGAGTGTGCTGCCGGACATGGTGTAAAAATCTCAATGAATTCGTAAAT
>JAYUAH010000176.1:0-2291 GCA_043741415.1 Betaproteobacteria bacterium | reverse complement strand
CGCCAAAGTGGTGTTGCAGGGCGACTCTTATGATGAAGCTTACGCCCACGCCAACGCACTCGCAAAAAAACAGAAACTGGCATTTGTGCATCCGTACGATGATCCGGACGTGATCGCAGGCCAGGGCACTATCGGCATGGAAATTCTGCGTCAGCATGGCGAGCCTATCCACGCAATTTTTGTGCCGGTGGGCGGCGGCGGATTGATTTCTGGCATTGCTGCGTACGTCAAACGCCTGCGCCCGGAGATCAAAATTATCGGCGTGGAGCCGAACGACGCCGATGCGTTATACCAATCGCTGAAAGCGGGCCGCCGCATCAAGCTCGATCAGGTCGGCTTGTTCGCCGATGGCGTGGCTGTTAAACAGGTTGGAGTGGAAACGTTTCGCGTGTGCCGCACCTTGGTGGACGAGGTGATTCGCGTCGATACGGACGCCATGTGCGCGGCGATTAAAGACGTGTTCACCGACACGCGCGTGATCCTCGAAGCAGCGGGCGCGTTGGCGATTGCCGGTGCCAAAGCGTACGCGAAGAAATCCCGCGCGCGTGGGCAAACGCTGGTGGCCATTGCCAGCGGTGCCAACATGAATTTCGACCGCCTACGCTTTGTGGCCGAAGAAGCCGAACTCGGCGAACAGCGCGAAGCCATCCTCGCGGTGACCATTCCCGAAAAACCGGGCAGCTTCAAGGCGTTTTGCGCATTGCTGGGGCCGCGCAACGTCACCGAATTCAACTACCGCTATGACGATCCCGCCACGGCGCAGGTGTTCGTCGGCGTGCAGGTGCAGAACCATGACGAAACCGCGCGCCTTACGCGCACGCTGCGCCGCGCTGGACTTACCGCCCACGATTTCAGCAATAACGAGTTGGCCAAGCTGCATGTGCGCCACACCGTGGGCGGGCACGCACGCACGGCCAAGAATGAAATTTTGTATCGCTTTGAATTTCCGGAACGCCCCGGCGCACTGATCCGCTTTTTGACCAGCATGAGTCACGGTTGGAACATTAGCCTGTTTCACTATCGTAATCACGGCGCCGATTACGGGCGCGTGCTGGTGGGCATGCAGGTGCCGCCGCAGGACAAAAAAGCGTTTCAGACGTTTCTCGACAAGGTGGGCTACCCGTATTGCGATGAAACCCGCAATCCGGCGTATCGTTTGTTCCTGGGGTGAACAAACGCGTGCGCTTGCGGTCTCACAGCCGGTATCGTTCCTCAAAAGACGCTAAAATCCGCACATGAAAATTTCCGTTACCGCGCTCATGCTGAGCGCAGCCTTAGGCTTGACCGGGGCGGCCGCGGCCAACGCTGCCGGCGATGATGATTTTCTGGCGATGCGCGAAGCCTATCGTGTCAAAGATACACGCAAGCTGGACATGCTCGCCCCGCGCCTGAAAGGGCACGTGCTGGAGCCCTATGCGGCGTACTGGCAGTTGCGCGCGCAATTGGAAGATGCCGCGCCTGAAACCGTGCGCGCGTTTCTCGCCGAATACAAAGGCACTTTCGTCGCCGAACGCCTGCGTGCCGACTGGTTAAAGGGGCTGGGCAAGGCACAGCAATGGGAGCTGTTCGAGGCCGAGCGCTCCGCGCTGGTGGAAGATGACGCGGAAATTATTTGCTACGGCGTGCAGTCGCGCGTGCGCACCGACGCCACCGCAGTACGCGAAGCGCGTGCGTTGTGGTTTAGCGATAAAGAAACGCCGGCAAGCTGCACGCCGATTTTTGCCATGCTGGCCTCCGGCGGGCAACTCAGCACGCAGGACGTGTGGTCGCGCGTCAGAACAGCGCTCGCCGCCGGACAAGTTGGCATGGCGGCGCGCGCCGGCGAATACTTGCCGGCCGCGCAGGTGCTCAATCCCAAGCTGCTGTCGAGCGTTTCGCAAAATCCTGCGGCGCATCTGGCGCGTGCGTTTGATGCCTCCAGCCGCGCCGCGCGCGAGACCGCGATGTTTGCTGCCTATCGCCTGGCACGCACGTCGCCACAGCAGGCGGCGACACATTGGGCCAACCTGGAGTCGCGCTTTACCGAGGAGGAGCGCGCTTTTGTGTGGGGACAAATCGGATTGCAGGGCGCATTGCGGCACGATGCGCAAACACTCGCGTGGTACGCCAAAGCCGGTGACATGTCTGACTACCAACTGGAATGGAAAGCGCGTGCGGCGTTGCGCGCGGGCGACTGGAAAACCCTGATCGCCGCGGTCGATGTGATGGTGAAAGAAAATCAGGATGCGCCGTGGCGTTACTGGAAGGCGCGCGCGCTGAAAGCCACCGGGCGCGACGCCGAAGCGCTCGCG
>JAYUAH010000175.1:0-5511 GCA_043741415.1 Betaproteobacteria bacterium | reverse complement strand
GATCCGCGTCATTCAACGTCGTGCATACGGCCTGCGCGACGAGGAGTATCTGCGATTGAAAGTGCTCACGTGTATGTTGCCCGCGCTTTAAAATGACTCAAATTCACCCACTCGATTTCCTGAAGAGCCTAAAAATTTAGTGCACTCAAATCAAACTTGCAAACACCCTAAGTTTCCGCAAAATATCGCGCCTCGTTACACATCATCAAACGCCTTGTCGCCCGCGGCATCTGCCACACCCGTTGCCGCCACCGCCGCAAAATCAAACAACTCACGATCGAGCAAATGCGACGGCGTAATGTTCTGCAAACTGGTCAGAATCGTCTCCACGCGCCCCGGAAATTTCTTTTCCCACTCGCGCAACAACGCCTTGGCTTCTTTGCGTTTGAGGTTTTCCTGCGAGCCGCACAGCGTGCACGGAATAATCGGAAACTGTTTTTCCTCGGCAAATTCGGCGAGGTCTTTTTCTTCACAATACGCCATCGGGCGGATCACCACGTGTTTGCCGTTGTCGGACACGAGCTTCGGCGGCATGGTTTTCAGTTTGCCGCCGTAAAACAAGTTCAGCAAAAACGTTTCGAGAATGTCGTCGCGATGGTGCCCGAGCGCGATTTTGGTGGCGCCTAACTCGCTCGCCACGCGATACAGCACGCCACGGCGCAGACGCGAGCACAGCGAACACATGGTTTTGCCTTCGGGGATCACGCGCTTGACGATGCTGTAGGTATCCTGATTCTCGATGTGAAACGGCACGCCCAGTTGGGTCAGATAGTCGGGCAGCACATGCTCGGGAAAGTGCGGCTGCTTCTGATCGAGGTTGACCACAACAATGTCGAAGTGGATCGGTGCGCGCGACTGCAAGTGCAACAGCACATCGAGCATGGCGTAGCTGTCTTTGCCGCCGGAGAGGCACGCCATCACTTTGTCTCCGTCGCGGATCATGTCGTAATCGGCAATCGCCTGCCCTGCCAGCCGCCGCAAACGCTTGGCGAGCTTGTTCGATTCATAGGCGCCCTTGCGCTCTTTGTTGCTGCGCGGCGTGATGTGAATAGTGTGAATGGCGTGTGTGTCCATGATTGTGCTCGCTTCGCTTACAACGCTATGCTGCGGCCGCCGTCGACGGCGATCACCTGCCCGGTGACGTAGGGTGCGGCGCCTAACAGGTACTCCACCGCCTTGGCGATGTCGTCCGGTTCGCCCACGCGTTTCAACAAGGTGCGCGCGATGATACGCTTGCGCGTGGCGGCACTTTTCCAGATCGACGTATCCGGCCAGGTGATCGGCCCCGGCGACACACCGTTCACCCGCACCGCCGGTGCCAGTTCACGCGCGAGCGAGCGCGTCAACGCCAGCAGGCCGCCTTTAGCGACGGTGTAGACCACGTAATCCGGCAGCGGCAATTCGGCGTGGATGTCGATAATATTGATAATGCAGCCGCGGCGTTTTTTAAGCTCGGCCGCCGCCGCCTGCGCCAGAAACAGCGGCGCTTTGAGATTGGTGCCGATCAGATCGTCCCACGCTTTTTGGTTGATGCGGCCCACCGGTGTTGCGTAAAAACTTGACGCGTTGTTGATCAGCGCATCGATGCGACCAAACGCCTGCAACGTGGCCTTGACCAGCGCCTGCGGCGTATCACGCTGTAGCAGATCGGCTTTGACCAGCGCAGCCGAATCCGCACGCAGCGCGTTCAGCTCGCGCGCGAGCGCACGCGCGTCACGCATCGAGCCGCGATAATGCACCATCACGTTCGCCCCAACCGCGTGCAAACGGCGCGCAATCGCCGCCCCCACGCGCTTGGCGCCACCGGTGACCAACACCACTTTTTTGTCGAGCGGGAGTTTCATAACGTATTGTTTATTTTAGCGTATTCAACGATCATCCGAGGCGTGATTATGCCGCCACACCTCGCACATTTGCCGCCGCCAGCGCCGGACGCGCAGGCGCTCAGCGATCAACTGCGCACCTTAGTCGCGAATGAAATCAAAGCGGCGGGCGGCTACATCAGCTTCGCGCGCTACATGGAACTCGCGCTCTATACGCCGGGCCTTGGATACTACAGCGCCGGTAGCCGCAAGTTGGGTGCCGCCGGCGATTTTGTGACTGCGCCGGAAATGTCGCCGCTGTTCGCACGCTGCCTCGCGCGGCAACTCGCGCAATTACACAGCGAAGGTTTGCGCGCGGTGCTTGAAATCGGCGCGGGTAGCGGTGCGCTGGCGGTGGAGATGTTGCTGGAAATGCATGCGCTCGGCTGCACACCTGAGCGCTATTGGATACTCGAACTCAGTGCGGATTTGCGCGAGCGGCAGAAGGCGAGTATCGCGTTGCGGGCACCCGCGTTGGTGGCGCGGGTACAGTGGCTGGATGTAATGCCGGATACGTTTGACGGGGTGATCGTTGCCAATGAGGTATTGGATGCTACGCCGGCCCATGTGGTAACGACTTGCCAAGACGACGTGCTTGAAGCGTTCGTTCAGTGGTCGAAGGATGATGGTTCTTTTCATTGGTACGAAACTCAAGCATCCGAGCAGATTCGCAGTGTTGTCAGTCCGCTCAATCTCCCGGCACACGGCTATCGCACCGAAATCAACCTCACCGCCAACGCCCTGGTCGCGACCCTGACGCGTATGCTCACCCGCGGCGTAATGCTGTTCATTGACTACGGCTTCCCCGCGCACGAGTTTTATCACCCGCAGCGCAGCGCAGGCACGCTGATGTGCCACTACCGCCATCACGCGCACGACGATCCGTTTGCGTTCGTAGGCTTGCAAGACATCACCACCCATGTCGACTTCACCGCGGTTGCCACGGCCGCTGCCGACGGTGGCGCCACCTTGCTCGGCTACACCTCGCAAGCCCTTTTTTTGCTCAACTGCGGTATCACTGAGTTGCTGTCAGCCACATCCGCCAGCGACGCACGCGCCTACGCTCCGCTCGCCGCGCAAGTGCAAAAACTCACGTCGCCTGCCGAGATGGGCGAGTTATTCAAGGTGATCGCGCTCGGCAAACGCGTTGATACGCCGCTGCGCGGCTTTGCGCGCGGCGACAAGTCGCACACGCTCTGAACATGGGCCTTGAATTCTCGCTGCTGGTTTGGGCAGCCATAGCCGCAGCAATATTCGTCGCGGGTCTGTCGCAGGGCGCGATGGGTTTTGGTTTTCCGGCAATCTCTACACCGGTGCTGGCGCTGATGACCGACATCAAAACCGCCGTGCTGCTCAATCTGTTGCCCAACATGACGGTTAATATCATCAGCGTGATTCAGGGCGGCCACTGGCGCGCGAGTCTGGGCGTGCATTGGCCGGTGGCGGTGTATGCGCTGATCGGATCATTTGTCGGCGCCAGCGTGCTGATTGTGGCGCCGCCAGAGCCACTGCGCCTGTTGCTTGCGGCAATTATTTTGGTCTACCTTTATCAAAAACAAATCGCGCTGCTGAATTGGGACGCGCTGATGCGCCGTCCGCGCACCGCGCAGGCGGCGTTCGGACTCACCGGCGGATTTTTCTCAGGCTCGGTCAACAACTCGCTGCCGCCGTTGCTGATTTATTTCATGCTGCTCGGCGTGGAAACCACCATCATGACGCAAATGCTCAACCTGTGTTTTCTTGGCGGCAAAGTGGTGCAGGCGGCTACGCTTGCGGGCGCAGGCGAATTGAGTTTGCGTGCGGCGGCGGCTAATCTACCGCTTACGCTGGTGGCACTCGCCGGCATGGTGGTGGGGCAACGCGTGCAGCGCTACTTGAGCGTTGCCGCTTACCAGAAAATTTTGCGAAAAATTCTGCTTGTAGTTGCCTTGTTACTCGTGTGGCAGGGTGTGCGTCATTTTATGTGGTAATATTAAATATTGTTTAAAATCAAATACTTACGTTATATTCTCTTATTATGATACGCGCTATTCTGCTGTCGCTATCAACGTTGATGTTCGCTTTTGTAGCCAGCACAAGCATTGCGCAAAATTATGCGGCGAAAGTCGTACGCCTGCTGATTCCATTTTCGGCCGGCAGCGGCTCCGATACCATCGGCCGCATTTACGCTGGCGGCCTTGGCGAGGTTTTAGGTCAACAAGTCATTGTCGAAAATCGCGCGGGTGCGGCGGGCAACATCGGCGCTGAAGTCGCGGCACGTGCGCCGGCGGATGGTTACACGCTGTTGTTGGTGAACATGGCGCACGCGGTCAACGTGACCATGTACCGCAAACTCGCGTACGATCCCATGCGCGATTTTGCGCCGGTGTCTATGCTCGCCACCGGGCCGGCGATATTGGTGGTGCATCCGTCGCTGCCGGTAAAGTCGGTGCATGAACTGGTGAAGCTCGCGAAGTCAAAGCCCGGCGCGATTACGCACGCGTCGGCGGGCGTGGGCACCTTTACTTTTCTGGCAGCGGAAATGTTCAAGCGTCAGGCGGGCGTAGATATGCTGCACGTGCCCTACCGCGCGGGCGGCGAAGCGTTGACGGCGGTGATTTCCGGCGAGACCTCGGTGTACTTTGCACCGGTTTCGGGCGCGCTGCCGCAAGTCAAGCAGCATCGTCTGCGACCACTGGCGGTGACGAGTGCGAAGCGCATCGCCCTCATGCCTGAACTACCCACCGTCGCCGAAAGCGGCTATCCCAAATTTGAATCCGGCAATTGGTACGGCATTGTGGTGCCCGCCAAAACACCGCGCGAGATCATTGATCGTGTGCGCAATGCTTCGGTTACTTCACTGAGCAATCCAAGCATCAACAAACGTCTGGTCGATCTCGGTTTTGTGTTGATCGGTAATACGCCCGATGAATTCAGCGCTTACTTCAAGTCAGAGATTGAGGCGTGGGGGAAGATTGTGCGGGATTTGCGTCTGAGTTCAGACTAGCCCGCACGCGGCAACGTAATGTCGAAGCTGGCTCGTGAAATACCTTTGTCATCACGCTGTAAAGCCGCCACCAACTCATCCGCCACGCCGCGTTCGCGCACAAAATAAAGTTGTGTCACCAGCGTGGCATGTGCAGCGTGACTGACGCGGTAGTGGATGTGCTGCGGGCGGCCCGGATATTCCGACGGCACTATAGTGGCAAAACTATAGCGCCCTTCACCATCGGTTTTGATGCTGGCGCGCAACAGGCACGCGGGATCGTCCTGCTTGCCGCGCGCCGACGTACCAAAGCCACTGTAGTCGCCGTTGGCATCCGCATGCCACACTTCAACCAGTGCGCCGGCAAGCGGTTTACAGTCGCCACCCCTCACGCTGCCAGACACGATGAGCCGCGCTTTACCGCCGGAGCCGCTGACGCACAATTCAGTCTGGTCTGGCGCGTTACGCGAGTAGAACGGGCCGAGTTGATCGCGCGGGGTGCCGCGGCATTGTTGCGCGGCGGCGGGTCGTGCGGCGAGCCATCCCGCGCAGCCGAGCAGCAGTTGACGGCGGCGCACCGAGAGGGGCATCGCCGTCAGCCGGCTACAACGCGACGTAGTCCGGCGCGCCAGCCACCACTGCTTTGCGTGGCGCAAGCGTCATTTCGAACGCGGCGCGCGTGGT
>JAYUAH010000174.1:0-2292 GCA_043741415.1 Betaproteobacteria bacterium | reverse complement strand
AGCGTGTTGTTAACCGGCGTATACCATTCGCCCAGCGAATGACTGCCGCCAGCCTGGCCGCTGCTCGACAGCGTGACCGCGGGCACGCCCAGGCTGATCGGCAGATTGGAATCGGTGCTCGACGCTTCCATCGAACGCGTATCCGCGCCGACGGCTTTCATCGCTGCACGCGCCGCCTGCACGATTTTTGCATCGACCGGAATGCTGCCGGCAGGGCGGTCGCCGACCTGTTTGATTTCAACCGTGATCGGTGCTCGCGTACCCGTGGCGTTCCAGCGTTTGTTTTCGTCGGCCACCGCTTCGTGAATGGACGCCATTACTTTTTCCACGAACTTCGTCAGTTCCGCCTGACTGTTGGAGCGCACGTCGACGCCGATCACCGCGTCGCCGGAAATCGCGTTGACCGACGTGCCGCCCTTCACCGTGCCGACGGTAAACGTAGTTTTGGGATTGGCGGGCGGCACCAGATCACCGATCTTCGCCACCGCGCGGCCCATGGCGTGTATCGCGCTCGGCAAACCGAAGGCGGAAAAGCTGTGCCCGCCCGGCCCTTTGAAACTCACCATGAAGCGATGGCTGCCGGTGGCGGCATTGACGATGCGCCCCAGGCCTACGCCGTCGAGCGAAATAAAGCCGTCGATGTCTTTGTGATCGCGAAACAGCGCCTTCATACCGCGCAGATCGCCGAGTTCTTCTTCCCCCACCGTGCCGACAAACACAATGTCGCCGACCGTGCGCACGCCGGATTTATTGAGATGCTCCAGCGCGGTGAGCAGCGTGGTCAAACCGGCCGCATCGTCGCCGATGCCCGGTGCATAGTAGCGGCCGTCTTTTTCGCGTACCTTGACGTCGGTGCCTTCGGGAAACACCGTATCCAGATGCGCGGCCACCACCAGCTTCGGCCCTTTGCCGCCGCCCGCAGTAGCACTGCCGCGGCGTATGCCGATGACATTGCCTTCCTTGTCGATGGCGGCGTCGGCGAGGCCGGCCTCCTGCATTTTTTTCAGGTAATACGCGGCGCGCGCCTGCTCCTTGAATGGCGGCGCGGCAATTTCATTGATGCGCACTTGTTCTTCGAACATGCGCACGCCACTGGCTTTGATCGCTTCGAGTGCTTTGGTTACCGGTGCGTGTTTAGCGATGCGATCGACCGCTTGTTCAATGGGCGGGGCTACCGGCGGCAGATTGATTTGGGCGGCGGCGTTCAGTGTGAACAGTGTTGCGAGCGCGCCTGTTAATTTTAAAAAATTGTTTAAAATCATATAGTTACTGTATATTTAGGGATTGGGCATCGGGCCAAGCAGGCTGGGTGAACGGCGCATGCATTATAGCGCGAGGCTAGCGTTGGCACGCGTCTCGCGTGCCAACGCTAGCGGCTGCGCACGACGTTGCTGCGTGATTTGCTTAGGGCGTATAGTCGTGCGCGACAAGTGTGATGAGTCCGTCGAGTGCGGCGGCGAGTGTATCGAGGTTAAAATTTTTTTGTTGAATTTTATGTGCAACTTGATCCTCACTGCTTTTCCCGCATTGCCCATCGCACAAATGTTGGCTGCTCGTGCCGAATGGCGTCAATCCCGATAACGGCGATCCACGCGGCGATAACCAGAACTGGAACGACCTGCGTCAAGATGTGTCCCGCGCCAGCTCGGCTGATGACGTCGGATTTGTGCTGGCGCTGCTCGACTGGGCGCAGGCCACCTATGCCACGGACCGCGTCCGTGTCTATGTCACGGGTGCATCCAACGGCGGCATGATGACGTTCCGCTTGTTGATGGAAGCACCTGAACGATTCGCGGCCGGCGCCGCGTTCGTGGCCGCGTTACCGGTTGCGGACAACAGGCTCAATCGACCGAGCCAGCCGACACCGCTGATGCTTGCGAACGGCACACTAGACCCGTTGATCATCTGGAACGGCGGCAAGATTGCCGGCAATCGCGGCGAAACCCGCTCGGTTGCAGCAACCGTCAGTTGGTGGGTGGAGGCCAACAAGGCCGTTGCGCAGGCGGGTGATGCGACGCAACTACCCGACCGCGACCCGCGCGACAACTGCACGATTGAACGGCGCGAGCACGCGGCGGGTCCCGGCGTTGCGCCCGTGGTCGCCTACACCATGCGTGGCGGTGGTCACAACCTGCCGTCGGCACAGTACGCGATTCCCGACACCTGGCTGGTACGCCGGTTCATTGGCCCGGTGTGCCGCGACGTTGAAGGCACCGAACTTATCTGGGCGTTTCTGGCGGCCCATCGGCGGTGACTGGCTGCGTAATCGAGTCGTGCGTTACCCAATCGGCC
>JAYUAH010000173.1:0-5521 GCA_043741415.1 Betaproteobacteria bacterium | reverse complement strand
GGATCGACTCTGCGCTGACGCTGGCCATCGCGCACGATGCGCTCGGCCGCGACAAAGTGCGCGCGGTCATGATGCCCTCGCCCTACACCGCCGATATTTCCTGGATCGATTCGCGCGACATGGTCAAGCGCCTCGGCATCCGCTACGACGAGATCGCCATCCAGCCGATGTTCGGCGATTTTACGGCCGCACTGGCCGATGATTTCAAGGGTCTGCCGGTGGATACCGCCGAGGAGAATCTGCAGGCGCGCATCCGCGGCACGCTGTTGATGGCCCTGTCGAACAAGCACGGTTCGATTGTGCTGACCACAGGCAACAAAAGCGAAATGGCGGTCGGCTATTGCACGCTTTACGGCGACATGGCGGGCGGGTTCGCGGTGATCAAGGACATTGCCAAAACGCTGGTGTATCGCCTTTGCCGCTATCGCAATTCGCTGCCCGGCGGCGCAGTGATTCCCGAGCGCATCATCACACGTTCGCCGTCGGCGGAACTGCGGCCCGATCAAAAAGACCAGGATAGTCTGCCCGAATACGACGTGCTCGATGCGATCCTCGCGCTGTACGTCGAACAGGACTACAGCCCGGCGCAGATCATCGCCCACGGCTACGCCAAGGCCGATGTCGACAAAGTCGTGCGCCTGATTCGCATTAACGAATACAAACGCCGCCAGTCGCCGGTGGGTATACGCGTGACCCATCGCGCCTTTGGCCGCGATTGGCGCTATCCGGTGACCAACCGCTTTAAGGAATAGCTGGATCGTTAAACGTTCAATGGCGTGCGCGCGCAAGATCACGCAAAGACGCAATTTTATGTGTTGAATTGAGTAGTAAACAGCATATTATTGCGCATCGCAAGGCTTTCTCGTGAAAAATAGCAATCCGGTGCCTGCGTAAAACACCTACCATCGGGGTGTCGACAGCCACACTTTGAGCCTCACATGAGCTACCACACCGATACCGATCCGCAAGAAACCGCCGAATGGCTGGATGCGCTGCAATCGCTGATCACCAACGAAGGCGAAGCGCGTGCGGAGTTTCTATTGCAGCAGTTGTTTGACATGGCGCGGCGCAATTGCCGCGGCCTCAAGTTCAACGCCACCACCGCGTACTGCAACACCATACCACTGGCCGAGCAGCCGCCCTATCCCGGTGACATCGCACTCGAAGATCGCATCACCGCGCTGGTGCGCTGGAACGCGCTGGCAATGGTGGTGCGCGCCAATCGTGAGCATCCGGAACTCGGTGGGCATATCGCCACCTACGCCTCGGCCGCCGATTTATTTGAAGTCGGGCTCAATCACTTTTTTCGCGCAGGGCAGGATGGCGATCTGATATATTTTCAGCCGCACTGCTCCACCGGCATTTACGCACGCGCCTATCTCGAAGGGCGCCTCTCCGAAGATCAATTGATGAAGTACCGGCAGGAGACGCGTGGCGGCGGGCTGTCGTCGTATCCGCATCCGTGGCTGATGCCGGATTTTTGGCAATTTCCGAATGCGTCGATGGGCCTGGGGCCGATCAACGCAATTTATCAGGCGCGCTTCATGCGTTACCTTGAAGATCGCGGAATGAACAACAGTGCGCGCTCGGTGTCGGACCGCAAGGTGTGGGCGTTTGTCGGTGACGGCGAGATGGATGAACCTGAATCGCTCGCGGGCCTGTCGCTCGCTGCGCGCGAAGGTCTGGATAACCTGATTTTCGTCGTCAACTGCAACTTGCAGCGTCTCGACGGCCCGGTGCGCGGCAACGGCTCGATCATTCAGGAACTTGAAGGCTTGTTTACCGGCGCGGGCTGGAGCGTGATCAAACTGCTGTGGGGCAGTGACTGGGACACACTGTTCGCGCGCGACAAAGAAGGCGTGCTGCTGCAACGCCTGCACGAAACCGTCGACGGCGAATTGCAAAAATATGCCGCCACTGACGGGCGCTTTAACCGCGAACATTTCTTTAACAAATATCCGGAGCTGCAGGCGTTGGTCGCCGATTTGTCGGATGCGGACATCGACCGGCTGCGGCGCGGCGGTCACGATCCACTGAAAATTTATTCCGCCTATCACGCCGCCACGCGCACGCGCGGCCGCCCGACAGTGATACTCGCGCAAACCAAAAAAGGGTACGGCATGGGCCAGTGGGGCGAAGGCAAGATGACTGCGCACCAAGCCAAAAAATTGGAGACCGATGCGCTCATCGCCTTCAGGGATCGCTTCTCACTGCCGATTTCGGATGCCGACGTGGCCGCGCTGCGCTTTTACAAGCCCGCAGAAAATTCTCATGAAATCAAATACTTACGCGCACGCCGCAAAGCACTCGGCGGCGCCATGCCGGCGCGCGCGCGTAGTGCGCCTACCGATCGTAATTTAGCGGCGCCCAAGCTGCCCGCCTTCGCACGCATGCTCGAAGGCTCTCTGAATCGCGAAGAATCTACCACCATGACCTTCGTCGCCGTGCTGTCGCAGTTGCTGAAAAGCGCGGACATCGGCAAGCACGTGGTACCCATCGTCGCCGACGAAGCGCGCACCTTCGGCATGCAAACGCTGTTCCGGCAATTCGCGATTTACTCCTCCGCCGGCCAGATGTACGAACCCGAAGACCGCGACGAATTGCTCTACTACAAGGAAGCCAAGAACGGCCAGATCATCGAAGAAGGCATTACCGAAGCCGGCGCAATTTCATCGTGGATCGCGGCGGCCACGGCGTACAGCGCGCATGGCGTGACCATGCTGCCGTTTTATATTTTTTACTCGATCTTCGGCTTTCAGCGTATTGCGGATTTGATTTGGGGTGCCGCCGACAGCCGCGCGCGCGGCTTTTTGATCGGCGCAACGTCCGGGCGCACCACGCTTTCCGGCGAAGGCTTGCAGCATCAGGATGGCTCCAGTCACGTCATCGCTTCCACGTTCCCCAACTGTGTGTCGTACGATCCGACGTACGGCTACGAACTCGCGGTAATCATTCAGGACGGCATGCGGCGCATGCTCGACAACCAGGAAGACGTGTTCTATTACCTCACCGTCACCAATGAAAACTACCGTATGCCGGCGATGCCCGGTTACTCGGCCCCCTCGCCCCGCTTGCGGGGAGAGGGTGGGGGTGAGGGGCAGCTCGACACGTGCCAAACGACACAAGGTATCCTGCGCGGCATGTATTTATTAAGAGCCGGCAGTAAGCACAAGCATCGCGTGCAGTTGATGGGCAGCGGCACCATTTTGCGCGAAGTGCTCGCCGCAGCGGACCTCCTCGAAAGCGAATACAACGTCGCCGCCGACGTGTGGAGCGTCACCAGCTTCACCGAGCTCGCGCGCGACGGCACGGCCTGCGAGCGCTGGAACCGGCTGCATCCGGAAGCGACACCGCGCGAAACCTGGATCGAGCAATCATTGCGCGATCACGCCGGCCCGGTGATCGCCGCGACGGACTACGTACGCAACTTCGCCGAACCGATACGCGCGTGGATCGATCGACCCTACACCGTGCTCGGCACCGATGGCTTCGGTCGCAGCGATACGCGCGAGTTGCTGCGCCGGTTTTTTGAAGTGGATCGTGCGCATGTCGCGGTGGCGGCGTTGAAAGCGTTGGCCGATCAGGAGGCGATTCCGGCGGCTATCGTCAGTGGCGCGATTCAGAAATTCGGTATCAATGCCGAGGCTATCGAACCGTGGCACGCATAGCAGACCCAAGTTCTCACCGCAAAGGCGCAGAGACACAAAGGTTGCGCAAAGGAATGCCCTAAGAAATTCGGCGGTTGATGTTGCATTTTTTGCGTTTTTCTTTGCGCAACCTTTGCGTCTTCACGCCTTTGCGGTAAAGAACTTAAACTCACTGCGCCTTCAACCCCGCCTCTTTCACCAGCCGCGAATAACGCTCATATTCCGTTTGCATCAGCTTGCCGAACGTTGCCGCGGAGGTGTCGTTGGGCACTTCGGCGCCGCCGCGCGCGAGTTGCTCGCGCATCTTCGGTTCGCGCAGCAGTTTTGCAATATCGCCCTGCAATTGATTGACGATGGGACTGGGCACCCCTTTCGGCCCGAGCAGACCGAACCAGCCGTCGGAGGTGGCTTCAGGCAAACCGGCTTCGGCCACAGTGGGTAAATCCGGCCACGCCGAGGAGCGCTTGGAGCCGCTCACTGCCAGCGCGCGCAGCCGCCCTTCGCGCACAATGGGTGAGGCCGACGGCACGGTGAATAAAAAGTAGTGCACGCGATCGGCCATGGTTTCGGTGAACGCGTCGCCCAAAAATTTAAACGGCACGTGCGTCTGTGTGGTTTTGGCGGCGCGGTTGAAAATTTCGCCGCCGATGTGCGCCAACGAACCGATGCCCACCGATGCATAGTTATATTTGCCGGGGCTCGCGCGCAGCAGCGCCGCCAGTTCCAGCACATTTTTCACCGGTAAGTTCGGTGACACCACCAGCAAGTTAGGCACCAGCGCAATGCCGGCCACCGGCACGAAATCATTCACCGGGTGGTACGGCGGATTGGCGTTGAGCAAGGTCGCCATGGTGTGCGGCGGCGCGGCCATGACAAAGGTATAACCATCGGGCGTGGCTTTCGCGGCGAGGCCGCTGCCGATCAAGCCGCCCGCGCCGGGGCGGTTGTCCACCACCACTTGCTGTTTGTAAAGATCGCTCAACGGGATGCTCAGCGTGCGCGAAATAAAATCAGTGGCGGTGCCCGGCGGCAGCGGCACGATCACGCGGATGGGACGTGTGGGGTAGGTTTCAGCGGCACTGGCGAGTACGGTGTGCAGCAACAAGCTGATGATCGTATATTTACGTAAGTATTTGATTTTAAACAATTTTTACTCCGATGCTGCGCCGGGATTAAACAGGTTTGTCGCCTTGGATGGTGATGCGGTAGAGCAAACGCCGTTGCGCGTAATCCGCTACGGCGTAGTGTTGCGTGATGCGATTGTCCCACACCACCACATCGCCTTTGCGCCAATGATGACGCACTTGAAATTCCGGCGTACGCAAATGATCGAACAAATAATTCAATACCGCGTCGCTCTCTTTGCGCTCCACGCCGAGTAAGCGCGTGGTGTAGCCTTCGTTCACGAACAAGGCGCGGCGTCCGCTGACCGGATGTGTGCGCACCACCGGATGATCCACCGCTGCCAGCGCTTTGATTTGCTCGAAACGTTGTTTGCCTGCGTCGTCTTTCCACAAGTTGCTGCGGATGTCATCGCCGAACGCTTTGATCGTTCGATGTTCTGCACGCATACCGGCGAGATAGTGTTTCATGCGATCCGACAATGCCTCGTACGCCGCCGCGAGACTCACCCAGATGGTATCGCCACCGGATTCAGGAATCTCCAGCGCATAGAGCACCGAGCCCAAGGTCGGCCGCTCGCGCCCGGTGAAATCGGTGTGCCACATTTCTTTGGTCACGTACGGCGGACGCGAGGCGTCGTAATCCAGCACGTCGATTTCTGGGAATCCTTCGAGCTTGCCGAACGACGATTCGGTGGCCGGCTGCGGCTCGCCGAAGCGGCGCGCGAATGCGAGCAACTGCGCGTTGGTGAG
>JAYUAH010000172.1:0-2299 GCA_043741415.1 Betaproteobacteria bacterium | reverse complement strand
TCCGCGTCGAGCGCTACAACACCGGCGTGGGCCTGCGCGAACAGTGGGTGCGCAAGCATCCCGATATGCCACTCGGGTACGACACCGGCGGGCGCTGGCGCAACATGGTCACCAAGTATCCCGGCTGGCGTGCGCGTGAAGGTTACGGTCAACCGATGCTCGGCATCTCCGGCGAAGATGGTCCGCCGCCGGGCACGGAATCGCAAGGTTATCAGGCGCCATGGCCGCGCCCGCCGCGCGATTGATCGTTAAAAAAATTGTTTAAAATTAAATAGTTACGAAATGTCCGTCGGAAATAAAATGCGAAAGCATTGTGGCAATAGTTTTGCTTTCGGTGCGGTGATCACGACGTGGTTCGACAGGGGGTTCACGACCGTTGCCGAAGGTGGTGAATGTCGGCTATCGGGGAGTCCAATTGAACAAATTTCGTTGCGTTCGCTTCTCGATAATCAAGTGAACGTCAAGAACTGGCCCTTCTCGCTTTGACGGATTGTGGCCGAACGCGACCGCACAACAACCCCGCAATTGTCGTGATCATTTCTGGAAATGATCACGACACCAATTTCTGTCACACCCGCATCAATAATGCGAATCAAAACTCACCGCGTCCATGCGATTGAGTTCGTGCATGTCGATGGATGAAACGCCGGTCTTGCGATCGACGGTGAACTGCATGCGCCGATGCCCGTCGTTGGTGGCGCGTATGGATAGCAGTTCGAGGCCGTCTTTCACTTGCCATTCGTGTGAACCCGCGAGTCCCGCTGGCGCGTAGATCGAATCGCCGGGGCCGACTTTATATTCCTTGCCGGCGTAGTCGCGCACGATGGCGGTGCCGGAGAGCACGTAGTAAAACACTTCGATCGGATGCCAATGCAAATGCTCGTGCAGGTTGGGGCCGAATTTGGCGTGGCCGACGCGAATGCGTTCGCTCGGAAACTGTTTGCTGCCGCACAGCGGGCGCACGGTCTGGCCTTCGATCGCACCGGGTGTGTCTTTGACAGCAGCCCGGTTGACAATGCGCATGGTAGGTTTGATTTTTTGTTGGGCTTTTTTCATCGTTCGATCTCCGTTCGTGAGTAAAAATTAATTCGCTTTGAGGCCCAGCTCGCGTACGATCTTGCCCCACTTTTCGACCTCTGTTTTGAGGAACTCGGCAAAGTCTTCGGGCTGATCGCCGACGGTCGTGAACGACACATCCTGCAGACGCTTCGCGACATCCGGTAGTTTGAGCGTCTTGACCATTGCCGCGTTGATGGCGGCGATAATTTCCTTGGGTGTTTTTGCCGGCACCACCAGCCCGTACCAGAAGCCGGTTTCATATCCGGGGTAGCCCTGTTCCGCAGCGGTGGCCAACTGCGGCATGGTCGGTACGCGAGCGTTGCTGGTGACGGCGAGCGCACGCAAGCGGCCGGACTCGACATGGGGTTTTGCCACCGGCAGTGGCGCGAAATACACCGGCGTCTCCCCGGTGATGGCTGCGGTGATGGCCTCTCCGCCGCCGCGGTACGGCACATGCAGCATATTGATGCCGGCAAACTTTTTGAACAACTCGCCGGCCATGAATGTCGGCGCGCCCGTACCCGCCGAGGCAAACGATAGGCTGCCCGGTTTGGCTTTGGCGAGTGTGACCAGATCGGCCAGTGTCTTTACCGGCAGCGACGGATGCACCACCACCAGCGCCGGCGAACTGCCGGTACGCATCACTGGCAGAAAATCGCGAAAAATATCGTACTGCAAGTTCGTATACAGCGTGGCGTTGACCGACAACGTTTGCGGTATTTGATAAATGGTGTAGCCGTCGGGTGGTGACTTTGCGGCAACCGATGCCCCGATGTTGCTCGCCGCACCCGCGCGATTCTCGATGACCACGCGCTGGCCGATCACTTCACTCAAACCGTTGGCGAGGATGCGCGCGATGGTGTCGGCGAGTCCGCCCGCCGAGTCGGACACCAGCAGGCGTATGGTTTTTGAGGGGTAGGCCTGTCCTGAGCCCGTCGAAGGGGCTTGTGCGCACAACGCAGCAGGCCACAGCGTACAAGCCATCACAAGAAACAGCAGTCTTCGCATGGCGTATCTCCGGTTGCATCGCAGATTGTGGAGGGGTGTCGCAATTCCAAAACGTGAGGGCGTGCGTGTGCCGCATCGCCATGCAATAGTAGCAATTTGCCGGGCAATCGGCCATGATGCCTCGTATAGGAGGTTGAAAAATCATGCACGCAAGCATCCGCATTATTGCAACGTCATTGCGGGCGTTACTGTCGATATTAACGCTGCTGCCAGCGGCGGCACAGGCGCAATC
>JAYUAH010000171.1:0-2300 GCA_043741415.1 Betaproteobacteria bacterium | reverse complement strand
CGGTGTGAAAACGCTGGCCGTGGCGTGCGATGTCACCCAGCCCGAACAAGTCGAAGCGATGAAAGACGCCGTGCTCAAAAAATTCGGTCGCGTCGACGTGTTGATGAACAACGCTGGTCGCGCGTGGGTGGCGCCGCCCGAAGACATGCCGTTGGATCGCTGGCAGCAAGTGATGGATCTCAATATCAACGCGGCACTGATTTGTTCGCAGGTGATTGGCCGCGAATTCATCAAACAAAAACGCGGCAAGATTATAAACATAGCCTCCATCGCAGGCATCGTCGGGCGCAACCCGGCGGCTTACAGCAGCATTGCTTACAGCACGAGCAAGGGCGCGCTGGTGCATTTCACGCGCGATCTCGCGGTGAAATGGGCGCAGCACCACATTCAGGTCAACTGCATTTGCCCTGGCTTTTTCGTCACCCCGCTCAATCAGAAACTGTTTGAGAAAAATCGCAACTATCTCGAAGCCGAAGTGCCGTCACATCGCACCGGCGGACCGGATGACCTTAAAGGCGCGGCGGTGCTGCTGGCCTCGCGCGCCTCGGATCACATTACCGGCGTGATCTTGCCGGTTGATGGCGGCACGGTGGCATGGTAAGTCGATATTGTGTGCCAAAGCATAAAAATCGTTCGCCACAGAGGACACAGAGTTCACAGAGAAACCTCCGTAGTACGACTCGTGTGCGCTACTAAAAAAATCGGATTTTGAAGTTCTCTGTGTTCCTCTGTGTCCTCTGTGGCAAATAAGGTTTCGAAATTATGTCCGATAACAACCGCAACTACCCCGACCTCCACGACCATCTAGCCGCACTCAAAAATGCCGGCCTGCTGCTGACCATCGACCGCCCCATCGACAAAGATGCGGAGATGCATCCGCTGGTGCGCTGGCAATATGTAGGCGGCATCGAGCACGAGGAGCGCAAGGCCTTTTTGTTTACCAATGTGGTCGATGGCAAAGGGCGAAAATATAAATTCTTCGTAGTGGTGGGCGCGCTGGCGGCGAATCCGGCGGTGTATTGCCTTGGCATGCAGTCCACTGCGGAGGGCATACAAAAAAAATGGGACGATGCCACGGCCAATCCCATTGCGCCGCGCGTGGTGGAAACTGCGGTGTGTCAGGAGGTGGTGATCGAGGGTTCCGCGCTGCTGGGCGAGGGCAATGGGCTCGACAGCATCCCGATCCCGATTTCCACGCCGGGCTTTGACAGCACGCCCACGCTGACGGCAACTAACGTGATTACCAAAGACCCGGATTCGGGCGTGCAGAATCACGGCACCTACCGCGCGGGCCTGAAAGCGTCGGACCGCTTGGTGATCCGCATGGCCACGCGCACCGGCGGCGCGGGTGGTTATCGTCATTACCTGAAGCATCAACAACGCGGCGACAAAGAAATGCCGTGCGCGATTGTGCTGGGCGCGCCGCCGTTTGTGGCGTACGTGGCGCCGATGAAGCTGCCGCTTGATGTCGATGAAATCGGTGTCGCGGGCGGGCTCGCCGGTGCGCCGATCAACGTGGTGAAGGCGCGCACGGTGGATTTGATGGTGCCCGCCGAAGCCGAGATCGTGATCGAGGGCTTTATCGACACAGAATATCTGGAGCCCGAAGGCCCCTTCGGCGAATCGCACGGCCATGTGGCTCTTGAAGAATTTAATATGCCGATGCGGGTGACGGCGATCACGCATCGCAAAGATGCGGTGGTGGCGTCCTACCTGTCGCAGGTGACGCCGAGCGAATCGAGCGCGATCAAACTGGTGTCGTATGAGCCGATGTTTTTAAATCATCTGCGTAAGACGCTCGGTATCCGCGGCGTCAAGCGCGTGAAATTGCACGAGCGGCTCACCGCGCTGCGGCGCATTCTCATCATCGTGGTGGAGAAGAACACGCCGCGCACCGAAGTCTGGCGCGCGTTGCAGGGCGCGAGTGCGTTTCGTGCGGACTGCGGCAAAATTTGCATCGCGGTGGATGAAGACATCGACCCGGAAAATTCCGACGCGCTGTTCTGGGCGATGGCGTTTCGCATGCATCCGGTGGATGATCTGCAAGTGATCAACTACCGCAGTCCCGGCCACGGCCCGGAGCGCGAGCATGAGGCCGAGCGTGTGGACGCGACGTTGTTGATGGACGCCACCAAAAAAGAAGAGCTGCCGCCGCTAGCCTTGCCCAAACGCGAATACATGGAGCGTGCCGGCAAAATCTGGGATGAGCTGGGCTTGCCCAAGCGTCGCGCGCAATCGCCGTGGTTTGGCCCCGGCGACGGCGACTGGTTACCGCAGTGGGACGAAGCCGCGAAACGCGC
>JAYUAH010000170.1:0-2301 GCA_043741415.1 Betaproteobacteria bacterium | reverse complement strand
CGAGAAACTCGATGCCGCTTACGCGCTGGCGGCGCAGCACGACGGTATGGTGATCGCCGAGCAATTCATCGCTGGACGCGAGTTGACCGCGGCGATACTGAATGATGCAGCGCTGCCGCTGGTGCGTATTGAAGCGCCAGAAGGCAATTACGATTATCACAACAAGTATTTCGGCGAGGCGACCCAATACCATTGCCCCAGCGGCTTGCCGGCCGAGCTTGAGACGCGCATCCAGCAACAGGCGCTCGAGGCCTTTCGCATTATCGGTTGTCACGGCTGGGGGCGGCTCGATCTGATGCTCGACGCGGAAAACCACCCGTGGTTTCTGGAAGTGAACACCATCCCGGGCATGACCGATCACAGTCTGGTGCCGATCGCGGCGCGCGCCCACGGCATTGGCTTTGACGATCTGGTGCTGCGCATTTTGGAGACGGCGCATGTGGGCCATGTGGAATAGCGCCGCGGCGCTGAATCGTACTTCGGACGTGCTGTTCGCGGCCGCGGCGTTGATTGCGCTGTATAGCGTGATTCGCTTTGCCATTGTGCAGCCGGTGTTTGCGCTGCACGAACTGCGTGTGGTGGGCGAGCCGGTGCACGTCACGCGTGAGCAGGTGCAGGCGATCACCCAGCGTGATTTGCAGGGCACGTTTTTCACGCTCAACATCGAGCGCCTGCGCGCGTCGTTCGAAAAACTGCCGTGGGTGCGCAAGGCGGATGTGCGGCGCCAATGGCCGGATCGCATCGACGTGGTGATCGAAGAACACCAACCGCTCGCGCGCTGGGGCAATCAAGGTAACGACGGCTTGGTCAACGTGCAGGGTGAAGTGTTCAAAGGCGAAGCCGCTGCCGGCGCCACGCTGCCGGTGTTTGCCGGCCCCGAGAGCACCTCGCGCGACATCGCCGTGCAATATGACATTTTTCGGCGTGAGTTGGCGGCCATCGGACGCGAGCCGGTGCAGGTGCGTCTGACGCCGCGCCGTGCGTGGCAGGTGCGTCTGGATAACGGTATGACGCTGGAAGTCGGCCGCGAGCAGGTGGCAGCACGCATGGCGCGATTTCTCGCGGCTTACCCGCAAACTCTGGCGCCGCTGGGACGTAACGCCGACTACGTCGATTTGCGTTACGCCAACGGCTTTGCAGTGCGCGTGCCCGAATTGGCGAAGGCGAAGGGTGCCGCCACGCCAAGCCTGGACGCGGCACGTACGGTTCGCCCCCGAGTTTGATGCGATGAACAAAGCCCGCGAAACCAAAAATATTATTGTCGGTCTCGACATCGGCACGTCGAAAATCGTCGCCATGGTAGCCGAGATGAAGGCGGATGGTTCCAATGGCGGCTTTGAAATCATCGGCATGGGCACGCATCCGTCGCGCGGCCTGAAAAAAGGCGTGGTGGTTAACATCGAGACCACGGTGGCCGCGATTCAGCGCGCGCTTGAAGAAGCGGAGTTGATGGCCGATTGCAAGATCAGCGAAGTGCACACGGGTATCGCCGGCAGCCACGTCAAGAGCTTCAATTCGCAAGGCATGGTGGCGATCAAGGATAAAGAAGTGTCGCAGGTCGACATCGAGCGCGTGATCGAAACCGCCAAAGCGGTGCAGATCCCCAACGATCAGCAGATTCTGCACATCCTGAATCAGGAATTCATTATCGACGGTCAGGAAGACGTGCGCGAGCCGCTGGGCATGGCGGGCGTGCGCCTCGAAGTCAAAGTGCATATCGTCACCGGTGCGGTGTCGGCGGCGCAGAACATTATCAAGTGCGTGCGCCGCTGCGGCCTGGAAGTGAGTGATCTGGTGTTGCAACCGCTGGCCTCGGCCATGGCGGTGGTGTCCGAAGACGAAAAAGACCTAGGCGTGTGCCTGATCGACATCGGCGGCGGTACTACCGATATCGCAGTGTTTACCCACGGCGCGATCCGCCACACGGCAGTGATTCCCATCGCCGGCGATCAGATCACCAGCGATATCGCGATGGCATTGCGCACGCCGACCAAGGATGCCGACGACATCAAAATGAAGCACGGCTGCGCGCTGTCGCAGTTGGCCGATCCGCAGGAAATGATTGAAGTGCCCGGCGTGGGTGATCGCGGCACCAAGCAGTTGTCGCGCAAGACACTCGCCGAAGTGATCGAGCCGCGCGTGGAAGAACTCTATTCGTTGATTCAAGCGGAGCTGCGCCGCAGCGGCTACGAAGAGCTGCTGTCGTCGGGCGTGGTGCTCACCGGCGGCTCGAGCATGATGCAGGGCATGGTGGAGCTCGGCGAAGAAGTGTTTCACATGCCGGTGCGCGTGGGCCAGCCC
>JAYUAH010000169.1:0-2301 GCA_043741415.1 Betaproteobacteria bacterium | reverse complement strand
TAAAGCGCCGCATGCCGACGATCCCCGTGGTGATTTATCCCACGCCGGTGCAAGGCGAAGGCTCAGCAGCGAAAATCATGCAGGCTATCGCTACGGCGTCCATACGTGCCGCGCAGGACCAGTGCGATGTGCTGATCGTGTGCCGCGGCGGCGGCAGTATCGAAGACCTGTGGTCGTTCAACGAAGAAGTGGTGGCGCGCGCGATACAAGCGTGCTCGATCCCGGTGGTCACCGGCGTGGGTCACGAAACCGATTTCACCATCGCCGATTTTGTGGCGGACGCGCGCGCGCCCACGCCCACGGCCGCCGCCGAACTGGTGAGCCCCGATCGCGCGGAGTTGCGCGCACAGCTTGCGCAACTGCGCGGGCAACTCACGCGCGTGACGCGGCGCGGGCTCGAAGACCGGATGCAGAAACTCGATTATCTGCAGCGGCGCCTGGTGCATCCGGGCGAGCGTATCGCCGAGCGGAAGCGGCATCTTGCGCATCTCACCAGCCGGCTCACCGGCGCCTACCGGCACGCGGCTGAATCACGTGTGTGGACCGTGCGTGCCGTGGCGCAGCGCTTCACTGCAGCGCGCCCTGATCTGCGCGGGTTTGAACGCGACGTGACCGACGCCGGACGACGCCTCAATGAAGCCCTGGCGCGCGGTCTGGAACGTGCGCACGCAAGACTCGTGCGCACCGAGGCCCACATCAGCGCGCTTGATCCGCAGCGCATGCTGGAGCGCGGCTACAGCATTGCCGAGACTGCGGACGGCGTCATCGTGCGTGATGCGGACACACTCGCGGTGGGGCAGGACATGCGGGTGACATTCGCGCGCGGCGCCGTGCGCACCGAGATCAAAAGCAAGGCGGCAAAGGCAGCGTAATACCAATTCCATTTCATCAGATCAATAATTATTCTTCATTTTCTCAATGAAAATTGTCAGCTCATAAATGAGCTATTGAAATAGAAATGGAATAACCTACGCCGGTGGCTTCTGCTCCTGCTCCGGTTCAACGCTGAGGTAATGCGCTTCCAATTCGTGCCGAATGTAATCAAGCACGCGGGCGTTCATGTCGGGCGCCAGACAATCAAACTGGGCGACGTTTTCCATCGCGCGCAGCCAGGTGAGTTGGCGTTTCGCGAGTTGGCGCGTGGCGGCGATGCCTTGCTCGCGTAACTCGTCGCGGCCAAACGCGCCGTTCAAGTGCTGCCACGTCTGGCGATAACCCACGCAGCGCATCGACGGCATGGTGGGTTCCAGCGCATAGTCCTCGCGCAGCCGCGCGACCTCGTCTACCAGGCCCCCATTCAGCATCTCATCAAAGCGCGTGGCGATGCGTTCGTGCAGCACGCCGCGATCACCGGGGGTGAGCGCAATCACAATCGGGGTATATGGAAAGTAGACGTATTTCGGCTTCTTCAGCCATTCCGCCATCGGTTTGCCGGTGAGATAGTAAATTTCCAGCGCGCGCTGAATGCGCTGCGAGTCGTTGGGATCGAGGCGCGCGGCGGTTTCCGGATCGACATTCATCAGGTTCGCGTGCACGCCGGGCCAGCCTTTTTCTTCGGCCAGCGTGTCGATCATCAGCCGCACCATGGGATCGGCTTCGGGCAAATCATTCATGCCTTCGATCAGCGCCTTGAAATACATCATGGTGCCGCCGACCAGCAATGGAATATTGCCGCGCTCGGTCACCTCGCGCATGTTAATCAGCGCATCGTCGCGAAACTTTGCCGCGGAATACGATTCGTGCGGCTCGATAATGTCGATGCCATGGTGCGGGGTGTGTTGCAGAAATTGCGCATCGGGCTTGGCGGTGCCGATATTCATTTCTTTGTAAATCTGCGCGGAGTCGACGCTGATGACTTCGCATTGCAGCGACTGCGCGAGTTGCGCCGACAAAAAGGTTTTGCCGCTGGCGGTGGGGCCCATCAGAATAATGGCCGGCGGGTGGTTGGGTTGATTCATTGTTAAACTCTTATCGTCCACGCATAAAAAAATGATCGAGTTCGCTGACGGTGACTTGCCGCCACGTCGGGCGGCCGTGATTGCACAGACCGGAACGATCGGTGATTTCCATGTCGCGCAACAGCGCATTCATTTCCGGCACGGTCAGCCGCCGGTTGGCACGCACCGCGGCGTGACAGGCCATGGTACCCAAGAGTTCGTTGCGGCGTTCGGTGAGCACGCGGCTGGCGCCGTACTCGCGGATTTCGCGCAGCACGCCGCTGGCGAGTTCGCGCGCATCGGCATCGGCGAGCAGCGCCGGCAGCGCACGGATAGTCAGCGTAGTCGGTGAGCCGGGCGCGAT
>JAYUAH010000168.1:0-2301 GCA_043741415.1 Betaproteobacteria bacterium | reverse complement strand
GGCCGCCGCGCGCGCGCTCGCGTTGTCGGGCGATGTAGTGATCGAAAATTTTCGCCCCGGCGTGATGGCGAAATTCGCTTTGGATCACGCATCGCTCGCCAAAGAAAAACCGTCACTGGTGTATTGCTCGGTGTCGGCCTACGGTCAGACCGGCCCGCGCGCCAAGGAAGGCGGCTTTGACATGACCTTGCAGGCGATGAGCGGCGCGATGAGCGTCACCGGCGACGCCGACGGGCGCCCTGCCAAGTGCGGTATTCCGATTGCCGATTTCACCACGGGTTTGTATGCGGCGTTTTCGGTGGTGGCCTCGCTTAACAAGGTCGCGCGCGGCAAGGATAACGTCAACGGTGATTTCATTGACGTATCCATGCTGGGCAGCATGCTCGGCATCGCCAATCTGCAAACCAGTGAATTGTTCGGCACCGGACGCGATCCGGTGCGCCTCGGTTCGGCGCATCCGATGAACGCGCCGTACGCAGGCTTTCGCTGCCGCGACGGCGACATCGCACTCGCCGCCGGCACCGACAAATTGTGGGAAGCCGCATGCGAGGGCGTCGGGCGCATGGATTTGACGCAAGACCCGCGCTTCGCCACGCCGTCGTTGCGCGCCAAAAACCAGCATGCCTTGCGCGATCTGCTTGAGCAAACGTTTGCGAACTTCGATGGTGCGCAACTCTTGAACATCTTTCGCGAGCGCGGTGTGCCGTGCGCGCCGATCAATACCTATTCGCAAATTCTGGCCGATCCGCAAGTCGAACACATGCAGTGGGTAGAGCCGGTAACATTGCCGGGCAACACCATCAGCAAGACCGTCATTTCGCCGCAACGTATGTCGGGCGAGCGGCTCGGCGTGTATCGCAATCCGCCCGCGCTGGGCGAACATACGCACCAGGTGCTTTCAGAAATATCATTTAAAATCAAATAGTTACAATAAATCATGACTATCCAGCGATTGCGAAATTTTGTAGCCGAGTTCACGCGCCTGATAGCGCACGATGGCGCGGACGAAACACGCATGCACTCCGAAGGCGAAAAGCTGCTGCTGGATATTGTGCGCAATGACGACTGGCTGCCCGACGAATTTGCGCAACCGCATCCGCAGTACTACCAGCAATACCTGCTGCATTGCGATCCACTGGAGCGCTTTTCGGTGGTGAGTTTCGTGTGGGGGCCGGGACAAAAAACACCGCTGCACGATCACACGGTGTGGGGCATCCTCGGCGTGATGCGCGGCGCTGAACTGTGCAACCGCTACGATGCGCCCACCGCAGGCACGCCCATGCGCGCACATCCGCAGGCGCGGCTCGACCTCGGGCAAATCGATCACGTATCGCCCGCCGTGGGCGATATTCACGTGGTTGAAAATGCCTACGCGGACCGCGTGTCCATCAGCGTTCATGTTTACGGTGCCAACATCGGCGCGGTGAAGCGGCATGTGTACGATGCCACCACGGGAATAGCCAAGGATTTTGTCTCGGGCTATTCCAACATCACGATGCCCAATGTGTGGGATCGCTCGGCACAGGTCAGAGCCACGCTCGCAAAATAAATGAGCGACGAACTCATCCGCCTGCACGATGGCCAGTTGACGCGCTTAACGCTCAATCGACCGAGCAAGGCCAATGCGCTGTCGGCCTCGCTGGTCGAAGCGCTGATCGACGCCGTCGACTACGCCTACACCGACGGCACGCGCCTGCTGGTGCTGGAAGGTACGGGCAATCATTTTTGCGCGGGCTTTGATTTCAGCGGCTATCAGGAGCAAAGCGAAGGCGATCTTGCTCTGCGCTTCGTCCGCGTTGAAATGCTGCTGCAGGCCGTGCATCATGCGCCGTTTGAAACGTTGGCGCTCGCGCAGGGCAAAATTTTCGGCGCAGGCGCCGATTTGGTGGCAGCGTGCGGCCTGCGTGTCGCAGCACCGGGCACCACCTTTCGCATGCCGGGTTTACGCTTTGGCGTGGTGCTCGGCACGCGCCGGCTTGCGCAGCGCATCGGCGCCGATCATGCGCGCTCGATACTCAGCGAGTCGCGCACCTTTGGCACCGATGAAGCGCTGGGCATTGAGTTCATCACCCACATCGCGGCGGCGGAAACTTGGCCCGCCCTCGTGCAGCACGTACAAACACAATGCGCCCTGCTCACCCCGGCGGCAGCGACTGCCCTGCACCGCCAGACCACGTTCGACACCCGCGCCGACGACATGGCTGCGCTGGCGCGTTCGGTGAGCGTACCCGGCATCAAGGAACGCATCCGCATTTATCGTAACGACGTTTAATTTTGAGGACCGCATGAGCAACATCCCCG
>JAYUAH010000167.1:0-2310 GCA_043741415.1 Betaproteobacteria bacterium | reverse complement strand
TCACATAGTATCCTTCGCGCCATTCGTCGCCGCGCGCATCGTCACCCAGCAAGTCTTCGAGCGTGTAGGGAAACCCTTTGGCCTGAAATACGCGAGTGCCCTCGACCGCGCCGTGCGCACCGATGATGCCGTCGCACGGACTGGTCAGTGTAGCCGGAGCGGTATCCACCGGCCGCAGGCCATCCTTCAGTTCGCGAATAAAACAATCGTGCAGGCTGGCGAAATGACTTTTTTTCGCTTCACTCAGGTCAAGGCCGGAAAAGAAACGCCAGATCGCAATCGACATATCGCGCACCAGCGGCTGTTCGGTTTTGCTGAAACGGCCCATCAACTGCGTGAGCCAGCGGCGGGGTAGCCGGTTGGTGAGCAAAAAATTGAGATCTTCCTGACGCAGGAGTTTTTGTACATGATCACGAACACTCATGGCCTGACCGCCGGAAACCGTTTTTTCATAACAGGATATCGCTTGTGAATGAAGCACTGGGACTTTATGTCATCGGCGGCGGCACGTTACTGTATGCGTTGACGCACGCCAAATCGCGATGGGAACTCTCGCTCGCCAAACACCGCTCGCTCGCCGGCCATCCGCGCATGGCGCGGCGCATCGCGGCCTTGTTGCCGCACTACAGCTATAGCGAAGCGGATGCTTTGGCGGTGGATGGCGCACCACAGCAGGTGGTGGCTACCCGCAAGGCCGCGCTGGCCTCGCTGACGGAACAATTTCGCACACGCTTTGCACGCAGCGTGGATCAGTCGGCACAAGCTGAAAGCAGTATTTCCGACATGCGTTTTGTCAGCGCGTACCTGGTGCCGTTTCAGTTTCGGCAGGCCGTAAGCACACGGCTGAAAAGCGGATCGTTTGTGCAATCCACGGCTGGCGTGACTATCACGGATCTCGATGGCAATTGCTTTTATGATCTCACCGGATCGTACGGCGTCAACTTGTTCGGCAACGACTTTTACAAAAGTTGCATTGCCGAGGGCAGTGCCATGGTCAGCGACCTCGGTCCGGTGCTGGGCGCTTATCATCCGGTGGTGGTCGACAATGTGCGGCGCCTGAAACAGGTGTCGGGCATGGACGAAGTATCGTTTCACATGTCCGGCACCGAAGCAGTGATGCAGGCGGTGCGCCTCGCGCGTTACCACAGCAGGCGTACCCATCTGGTGCGCTTTTGCGGCGCGTACCACGGCTGGTGGGGCGACGTACAGCCCGGTATCGGCAACCCGGTGCGCGCGCGCGATACACATACCTTGAAAGAAATGGGTGAAGCAACTTTGCGCGTGTTGCGCCGCCGCCGCGACATCGCCTGCGTGCTGGTTAATCCCTTGCAGGCGCTGCACCCGAATGCCAGCGCGCCGGGCGATTCGTCGCTGGTCGATAGTTCGCGCAAGGCCGGATTTTCTAAAGCGGATTACACCGCATGGTTGCAAAAACTTCGTGTCATCTGCGATGAACGCAACATCGCGTTGATTTTTGATGAGGTGTTCGTCGGCTTTCGCCTGGCACCCGGCGGCGCGCAGGAATACTTTGGTGTGCGTGCCGACCTGGTGACTTACGGCAAAACCCTCGGCGGCGGCTTGCCGGTGGGTGTCGTGTGCGGCAAAAGCGCATGGATGAAGCGCTTTCGCGACGACGCGCCGGCCGACATCTGCTTCGCTCGCGGCACCTTCAATTCGCATCCGTATGTGATGGGCGCGATGAATGTGTTTTTGCGGCGCCTGCAAAGCGCGCCCATTCAAGCGCTCTACAGCGATCTGGATGAAACCTGGAATCGCCGCGCGCAGATGCTGAATCAACGTTTGCGCGACGCCGGCGTGCCGGTGCAGGTGGCCAATCTGTCGTCGATCTGGACCGTGCTCTACATGCAGCCGGCCTGCTACAACTGGTTGTTTCAGCACTATTTGCGCCTGCAAGGCTTGGCCCTGAGTTGGGTCGGCAGCGGCCGTCTGATTTTCTGCCTCAACTACACCGACGCCGATTTTGACGCGGTCGCTCAACGCTTTGTACGCGCTGCGCTGGCCATGCAACGCGATGGCTGGTGGTGGCATAACCCTGAACTGACCAACCAATGCATCAAGCGTCGTATTTTGCGTGAGATGCTGGCGCAACGCTTCTGACACACGGCGCGTCAGTGCGCCTTGCGCGATTCGATCAATTCACCGCGCAGCAAAGCCAGTGGCGCCTTGTAGTAGAGCAGGATGTCGTGAAACGGATCGGTGAGTATTTTGGACATCCACACCAGGCCCGACAACACATCTTTGATAAAAAACAGATGAAGGGTGCGAAACAACAATCCGCCGGCACCGATG
>JAYUAH010000166.1:0-12800 GCA_043741415.1 Betaproteobacteria bacterium | reverse complement strand
ATCCGCGCATGGCTTGTAGGTATAGCTCTCGTATGCCTTGTAATTGTCGTGTTTTTCCCGCCATCATTTTGGCTTTGTGGTGTCGGGGTAGCGTTTATGGTGATAGGTCAGTTGGCAAACTCATTCCGGACGAATCAATGGATGTCTTGGCAAAACGAAGAATCATTGAATTGGTTCGAAGGTTGAGCTGTAACTACAGGTGCAACCCTTGTCATACTTCCGCTTGTTGTAATACTCGTTCGTGCCTGGCTGGTGTAGCGCATACTTCTATCGGACTGAATTTAAGTACTTGTTTTTATTGAGTTATTTATATGGGCACTGCCATGGCCTCAAACGCGCCCTGGCAGTTCACCAAGTCCACCCGCTTGTGCGCGATGCGATAACCCGCGCTGTCACGCCGCAACCGATGCGTTTGCCGCCCCACGAACAGTCGCTGCTGATCGAGCCGGAATTCGCTCATGATCATATTCGAGGTAATGGTGAATTCACTTGCGGCTTCATTCGCGGCTTGCACCACGACGTTGGACACCAGATGTACGGTCTGTGACGGTGGTGTTTGCACATGAATCAACGGATGCTCCAGACGTTCAACGCGCGTAGTCATCAATTGCCGGTCATCGTAAAACAGCGAGGCCTGCGTCAGCGGACTTTTTTGATCGAGCGATGAGGGCACCCAATACACGCCGTCGTCGGTAAAAAGTTCCATCCACTCGCGAAAGCGCCGCTCGTCGAGCAGGCGCGCTTCGTTGATTAAAAAAAGTTCGGCGGTTTCGCGCTCGATCAAGTTACGCCTCGCACATGTAATCGCGCCACGCTTGATATTGCGAGCGCACCACCATCTCATGCGTCGCCAGGCCTTTGCTCACACCGGGAATGTCATGTGCCGCTTCCACGCCGAGGCCGCGCGAGATGTCCACCCAATCGGTTTGTTCGCTGCGTAGTCCCGACTGCACGCGTGCGAAGGCTTCAAGGTCATCACTTTGCACAAAGGACGCCGCCGCGTGGGTGACGTTCAGCAGACGAATATTCGCGGCGTTCATCGCGTCCGGCGCGCCGGCCAAGCGCACGGGATAAATATTCACCTCAGTGAGATCAACCGCCAGCGGCTTGATTACCCGCACATGAATATTCAAACCCATGATCGACACATTGGGATAGAGCAGCGTGTTGTGCAGCTTCGGTTTGAGTATCTGCTCCATGCGTGCCTGCCCGACTTTGGCCGCCAGCGCGCGCTTGTATTCGTCGTAAACGGCGCTGGCGCGTTTGCTGTCGTTAAGCTCGGTGTTGCTGGTCCAGCCGTGGCCGAAACCCGCGGTGTAGCTTTGGCGCTTTTTCCAGTCGTTGGACACTTTTTCGTTTTTGCCCTCGACCACTTGCGCGCCAGTTTGATCGCCTTCACGCCGCGTGAATTGCGTGCCGTCGCGCTTCACGGTGGAGGCGTGGCTAAACGGCACGTGGTACGAATCCAGCACATTTTCAATCTGAAGTTTCCAGTTGCCGCGATACACGTAGCGGTGCATGCCGGCATCGAGCGCGATTTCGCCGTCGGGCGCGCGGTCCACCAGATCGTCGATGTTCGCGGTCATCGGGCCGATGTGTGCTTCAAAGCTCGGCCCGTTGGCGGCGAGGCTGGCAAACACGAAGCCGCGATACACCTGCAGGCGCGGCACGCGCGCGAGGCCATGCGATGCAGTATCAAAACCCAGCGCACAGCCTTCGGGCACCGGCACGCGCAACAGCTTGCCGTCGGTATCGTAAGTCCAGCCGTGATACAGGCACGTGAGTTGTTTGCGGTGGCCGCAACGTTCATTAACCACTTTGGGGCCGCGATGTGCGCAACGGTTGAGCATCACATGAATGCTGCCGTCGCTGTGGCGCGTCATGATCACCGGCTGACGGCCCATCTCCGTGGTAATGAAGTCCCCGGGCTGCGGCACTTGGCTCGCATGGCCGACATACAGCCACGCACGGCCGAAAATGCGATCCATTTCCAGATCGAATACTTGCGCGTCGGTGTACACGCGCCGGTGTATGCGGCCCGCTTCCACCAGACCGGCAACTTCACTTTCAATGTGTGTGCGATCGAGCATATTCACTTCCCCCGTTCACTGGGTTGTGATTCTACAGGCTCTGCTACGGCTGATAAAGACAAGCGCTGCATGATAAGCTGTTGCCATTATCATCGAACCACTTTAGAACATCGATCATGTGCAAGCTGAGAAAACGTAGCGCGCGGGACTGGCTGTGCGCCATGGTCGTGGGTGCTGGTCTGTCATGTGCGCATGCAACGGAGTGGCCCAGCAAATCCGTGCGCGTGATCATTCCGTATGCGCCCGGCGGCAGCGCTGATCTGCTGGGGCGTTTGATCGGTCAGCAACTGGCGGAAACCTTCAAGCAGAATTTTGTATCTGACAATCGGCCCGGCGCCACCGGCATTGTCGGCTCGGACATGGTTTCGAAGGCAGCGCCTGATGGCTACACCTTGCTGGTGTCCGGCGTGGGTTCGCATGTCTACGTGCCTGGCATGATAAAAGTGCCGTACGATCCGATCAATGATTTCACGCACATTGCCTTGCTCGGCGGCCCACCCGGCGTGATCGTCGTTAATGGTACATCGGCTGTACGCGACCTCGCGGGCTTGATCGCGCTGGCGAAGGATAAACCACTGAGTTTCGGTTCTGCCGGCACCGGCACCAGCGGTCACCTAATCGCCGAGCGCTTTATGCAACTGGCGAAAATCAGGATGACGCATATTCCGTACAAGGGCGCGGGGCCTGCTGTGATCGATGTGCGCGGCGGACACATTCCGCTGGCGACGACCACGTTGGTTGCGGCAGCGTCTCAAATTAAATCGGGCGGGCTGCGCGCGTTGGCTGTCTCATCGCACAACCGGGTCAAGTCTTTTCCGGATTTGCCGACTTTCACCGAAGCGGGCTATCCGGTGGTGGCTACCACGTGGTTCTCGCTGTCGGGCCCACCGCGCATGCCGGCGCCGCTGGCAAGCCGCATCAATCAAGCAGTACGTAGCGCGATGCGCAACTCGCCGCTGCGCGAGCGGCTATCCGAAGAAGCCATTGAGGCCAACGACATGGATCCCACGCAGTTCACCGCGTTCATGCGTAACGAAATTGCGGTGTGGATGCCGGTGGTGAAATCCGCCGCTGCGGCGGGTGCACAATGAACATCAATACGCAATCAGCGATACTCGGCGGCGCACTGCTGCCGCACGCACCACAGTTTTTTACCCAGCCGCAAACCGAAGATAAAGCCAACATCGCGCGTGTTGAAAATGTCGCGGCGCGCATCGGTGCCGAATTGGCAGCGTTGAAGCCCGATGTGTGGATTACCATTTCCAATGATCACACCCAGCAGTTCTATCTCGATTGCGCGCCGCCGTTTGCGTTACATGTCGGCGGGGAAGGGCGCGGCAGCTTCGCCGGGCGCAGCTTTCAGTACCCCATTGCGAGTGAGTTGTCGTTCGAGGTGATACGGCGGCTCTACCGTCTGGGTTTCGATCCGGCGTTTAGCAGCACCGCCGAAGTCGATTACGCGTTGGGCATACCGCTCACGCACATGGGCACGCAAGGCCCGCTACTGCCTATTTTTGTCAACGCCTACCTGCCGCCGCAGCCGACCATGGAACGCTGTTATGCCTTCGGCGAGGCGGTGGCCAGCGTACTGGCAACGCTCAACGTGAAAGCGGTGGTGATGGCGAGTGGCGGCATGTCGCATTTTCCGGGCACCGAAAATTATTCAAATCCGAATGTGGATTTCGATAAAGCGTTGCTTGAACCGTTGTCGCGCGGCAACTTGAAAGCATTGCTCGGATTGAACGAACAACAACTCGACGATAGCGGCAACATTGAACTCAGATGTTGGGCGGTAGCCGCCGGCATGCTCGGCGAACGTAAACCCGATGTCGTTGAATTCAATCCGAGCTGGCATCACAACTATGCGTCGCTGGGTTTTTGGTCGCGGCCTGCTGCACCGGCTGCGTTGCATTATCCGCAGACCAAACCTGAACTCGTTGCGTTGACGCAGGCGCTGCATGCGCTGGCGCATGATGCGTCCGCGCGTGCTGCTTACGCCGCTGATCCGGCTGCATATGCACGTCAGTATCGCGTGCCGAGTGGGCACTCTAAGTATTTGATTTTAAATGATTTTAAGGGTATGGTTGCACTGGGTGTGCATCCGCTGGTACCGTTTTTGGCGCGCATGCAGATTGAGCGGGAGAAGAAGTAGGGCGCAATCCTATTGCGCCGGAGGTTTTTGTTGCGTGCTTGATGCGACAGACTTCAAAATCAACTTCGCCGGGGGCAGCCCGGCGGCTGGTTACTTTCTTTGAACGGCCAAAGAAAGTAACCAAAGAAAGGCCGCCCCCACTTCGCCAGCCCTGCGGGCTCCCCTGCGCTGCTCGCCACGCCGGGCGGCTGCGGAACTCGCCCTCGCGAACAGCACGCGAGGACTCAGACAGTCCTCGCCGACCTCCCCCGGCGCGGCTGCGCTGCTCGGCGGCTCACAGGGGGAGGGTCGCTACAAACCTGCGCGTACGCCCATTGCTCAATGCTGTCGTGTTGCACCCCAAAATGCGGCAAGCTAACTCAACAACACGCCACCGCATAAACATCTTCAACGCCTTGTGGTAACCGATACTCGCGCCACGAAGCCCCATCATCCTCGGTGCCAAACACCTGCCCGCAGCGCGATACGCAATAAATGCGCTGTGGGTCTTCGCGATGCTGCGTCACCATCATCATGGTGGCATTGGCTTTGATGCCGTGGTCGATGCGTTTCCAACTGCTGCCGAGATCATCGCTGCGATACAGCGATCCGTCTTTGCTACGCGCCGCCGGTGAGAAGCACGCGTACATCACGCGCGCATCGTGCGGCGATACGATCACCGAACGGCAATAGGTCAGTGGGGAATGATTGCCGACGTGCATATCGTGCCACGAGGCGCCGTGATCGTCGGTGCTGAACAGCCCCATGCGGATCGCCAGCATTGCTTTGCCGGATGCAGCGCCGCTCACCACGATGGCGTGTGAATCAATCATGCCGGAGGCATCGGTATCGCTGCTGATGCGGCTTTTGAGATGCGGCAACTCGGCGAGTTTGATCAGCGGCGCGGAGAGGTCTTTCCAGGTATCGCCGCCGTCGCGGCTGTGGATCACGCCGCTGACTTCGAGCGCGACGTAGATATCGTCCGGGCGACCGGGATCGACGGCGATGCCGATGGTGCGTGTGGGGAAACCCATCGGGCAATGTTCGGGCGATACCGCGCCCGCCAGTTTGTGCCAGGTGTCGCCGCCATCCGTGCTGCGATACACGCCTACCGGTGCCAGACCCGCGTACATAATTTTTGGATTGGTGGGATGAAACGCCATTGACCACACCACCGCGCCGCGCTCGGGAAAGCCCAGCCGTTCCCAGTTGTCGCCGCCATCGACACTGCGATAGGGGCCGTCCTGTGTGCCCGCAAAGATGACATCGCGCTCGCGCGGGTGCACGGCGAATACGCGGGCCTCTACGTTCTCCGGCAGTCCACGCGTCAGTTCCTGCCATTGTCCGTCGTCATACGTCGTGCGAAATAGTCCGCCACGGGAGCGGGTGCCGCTGCGGGGTGCGTAGTAGGCGCCGCCGGCGAAAATGCGTGTGGGTTGTGTTAATGCCATGTGGATTTCCCTCGTGGTTGTGATCGGCGCGGTGCGGCGATTCGGCTTCGGCATATTATGCGAAGCGTGCGTGGTCTGGTCAACAACGCTTATGCGTGTTGACGCCGCTGCGCCGATTGTCGTGCCGTACCTGCTGCTGGTGCGTCACGGCGGCATCGCGTCGGTGAGGGAGCTGGTGGCGTTGGTGCGGCAAAAACCGGGCACGCTCAACTATGGTTCCGCCCGTGCCGGCAGCAGTTCGCATCTGACGGCTGCGTGCGTTGGGTGTCTCTACGCTCAAGCGCTCGATTAACTTGCCCGATGTGCCCACGATTGCCGAAGACGGCGTCGCCGGCTATGAGATGGCGACATGGCATACGGTGTCTGGGCCACGCGCGATGCCCGCGACTGTCGTGTTCCAGCTCAATCAAGCCATTGTCGGCGCCATACAGACGACCGAGTTTCGCGAGCGGTTTATCGTGCTGGGCGAACTGGGGTTGCCACAGAAATAATGCTGTTTAACGCAGCAAGTCCGTCAGTGACGCAACATGCCGCGCATCGCGAAACGCGTGAATCACACCAAGACTGTCCGCGATTTTTTGCGCACTCAATCCCGCCATCGGCACCAGTGTGCGGTATTTGCTGTCGATGTCAGCCCACTCGATGCCGCGCACGCCTGAGCCACGAGGCGCATAGACCGTGCTGGTGTGGCTCTTGCCGTCTTTGGTATTGATGGTGACGCGCGCACCGTGCTGGTAGCGCGCCATCTCTTGCGTGATGGCTTCGCCGATTTTTATTTTGTCGATGAGGCCGTGAATCACCGGGTCTTTGATTTTTGCTTCGGACGCATGCACCCACGAAAAACTCTGGTCGGCGACACCGGCGGCTACAAAATACGCGGGCGTGTGCGCGATCTCCACCAGATTTTTGGGGTGTGACGGTGGCCGCGTCGGGCCGATGCGCCGCTTGGCATCGAGCGGTTGCGACACGATGATGCTGTCGACGTTGTCGGCGCGCACGTTGCCCTCGCGTGCGGCATTGGCCGCGGCTTCGCCCAGTGCGTGGCTGGGATGGCCGCCGGGCACCAGCTTGATCGCCATGTCGGTGACGATGTCCCATTCTTTACCCCAGTTGCGCGTGACGCTGTCGATGTCCGCGTCTTTGCCGCCATAGACTTCAAAGAAACCTTTTTTGGTTTCGAGAATTCGTTGTTCGACGTAGTAGCCTTTTTGCGCGGCGTACGCTGCGTTCATGCCGAGCAGTGCGGCGTTGCCGGCAAAATATTCGCGCGCTTCGCTGGTGTCGGCAGCCGTGCCCAGCCCGCCCATGGATACGGCGGCAATGGCGATGGTCTGCGCCATCTGCTGTTCGTTGAGCTTCAGCATGCAGCCCGAAGCCACGGCGGATGCGAAAATCACGCACAGCGATCCATGAAATCCCTGATTGCGGTAATGCGGCATGACGGCCGCGGCCATGCGTCCGGCGATTTCATACGCGGGCACGATGGCTGCCAGCACGTCCTTGCCGCTCGCGCCGTTGCGTTCCGCAAGCGCGAGCGTGCTGGACACGAGTTGTGTGCCGAGATGCGCGATGGTGCGCAAATCACTGTCGTCAGATGCCGCGGCGTCGCTCGCTAGCGCATTCGCGCGGCACGCGTTCGCCGCCGGGATTTTTGCGCCGTTGTCGAACCAGATGGATGCCTCGGGCGTGCCGCCTTGTTCCTTGACCAAGTCGCGCACGATTTTGCTGGAGCCGATCGTTGTGCCCGCAGCGGCACTGGCGATGGTGCTGGCGATCATCATGCAGGCGTGATCGACGGCCTGCGCAGGCAGATTTTCGTATCTCGTGTTGATGATGTTGCGGGCGAGTTCGGCGGCGATGGTCATGATCAATATTTCCTTGAATGGAGGCGATGGCCGTAATACTAACGCCGCGTGGCGTGACGCGACAGCGTTGCCGAAAATTTGTGCTCGATTCCGCGCATGACCTTATTGCTCGACGAGCAGTGTATTAAATCGCTGCTCACTATGGATGATGCGCTGGCGGTGGTAGAAGTGTTTCGCGAGCAGGGGCGCGGCCAGGTCACTAATGTGCCGCGCGTGCGCGTGCCGGTGAAAGGCGGCACGGTGCGTATCACTGCGGCGGTGTTGTCGTATCGCGGCTACTACGGTGTCAAAATTTCCAGCACCGCGATTTTCGGCCACAGTGCCGGGCGCCTGTTTTGTTTATATCGCGAGCATGACGGCGCGCTGGTGGCCATCGTACAAGTGTTTGCGATGGGTGCGCTGCGCACGGGTGCTGCGAGCGGTGTGGCGACTAAATTTCTTGCGAACGAAAATGCTTCGATTTTGGGCGTGCTCGGTTCGGGCCGGCAAGCGCGCATGCAAGTCGAGGCCGTGTGTAAAGTGCGCGCGATACGCGAGGTGCGCGTTCAGAGCCCCAATGCTGCGCACCGTGAGCAGTTCTGCAACGATTTAAGAAAATTGAATAAAATCAGATACTTAGATGTTGATAGCGCAGAGCGCGCAGTGCGTAATACGGATGTCATCGTCAGCGCCACCACCTCCGAATCACCGGTAGTGCTGGGCGGTTCGCTCAAACCCGGCGCGCATATTAATGCCATCGGCGCGAACTACGAACACCGGCGCGAGCTGGATAGCGATGTAGTGCGCGCGGCGAAATTCATTTGCGCCGATGATGTGGAACAGGTGCGTTATGAATCGACCGATCTTGCCGAGCCGGTGAAGGTGGGAGCACTGAGTTGGGATAACGTGCATCCGTTATCGGACGTGGTATCGGGCCGCGTACGCGGACGCTCGGCGCATGACGACATCACGATTTTCAAATCGCTGGGCGTGGCGATTGAGGATGTGGCGCTGGCGGTGCGTGCTTATGAAAAAGCTGTCGTGCAGAAAGCGGGCTTGCGGCTTCCCGATCTCGCGGGGTAATCGGCGTCACGTTAGGTGTTTCTTCGAATGATTTCGCTCGCGCGCTCGGCAATCATGATCGTCGGCGCATTGGTGTTGCCCGAAGTAATCGTCGGCATGATCGACGCATCGATTACGCGCAGCCGCTCAATGCCGCGCACTCTGAAATCGGTATCGACGACTGCCGACGGATCGCTCGCGCGGCCCATTTTGCAAGTACCCACCGGATGAAAAATTGTGGTGCCGATATCGCCGGCGGCTTTGACCAATTCTTCGTCGGTTTGAAACGCGGGGCCGGGCATGAATTCTTCGGGCGTGTACTTTTTCAGCGCTTCGCTCTCGGTGACTATGCGGCGTGTGAGGCGTATCGCGTCGATGGCGACTTTGCGGTCTGCGTCGGTCGACAGGTAGTTGGGTGCAATGGCCGGCTGCGCGCGCGGGTCTTTCGTAGTGATGCTCACGTGCCCACGCGAAGCGGGCCGCAGGTTGCACACGCTGGCGGTGAACGCAGGGAATTTATGCGGCGGCTCGCCGAAGCGGTCGAGCGAAATCGGCTGCACGTGGTATTCCAGATTGGCGGTGCGCTGCGACGGATCGGATTTCACAAATGCGCCAGTCTGCGACGGCGGCATGGTCATCGGGCCGGTGCGATGCAGTGCGTATTCGAGGCCGATTTTTATTTTGTACCACCACGAATCGAGCACGGTGTTGAGCGTGAGCGCGCCTTGTATTTTGTAGGCGAGCCGCAGTTGCAAATGGTCTTGCAGGTTTTCACCGACGGGTAAGTCGTGCACGAGGGGGATGCCGTGCTTTTTTAAAAGCGCCGCCGGCCCGATGCCGGAGAGTTGCAGTATTTGCGGACTGCCGATAGCCCCAGCAGACAAAATGGTTTCGCGCCGCGCCTCGGCGAATTGCATCTCACGTCCGCGGCTGAATTCAACGCCGAGCACGCGCCGGCCTTCGAGCCGCAGCTTGTGCACCAGCGCACCGGTAATCACGGTGAGATTCGGGCGCTCCATTGCAGGCCGCAAAAACGCCTTGGCTGCGCTCCAGCGCATGCCGTCTTTTTGCGTGACGTCAAAACGCGACACGCCTTCGTTATCACCGCGGTTGAAATCGTCGATTAGCGGCACGCCGTTCTCAACGGCAGCGTCGCGAAACGCATCGAGAATTTCCCAGCTCGTGCGTGGCGTATCCACATGCAGCTCACCGCCTTCGCCGTGTTTTTCGTCGCCGCCTTTCCAGTGGTCTTCAACCTGCATAAAGGTCGGCAACACGTTCTGCCATGCCCAACCCGAATCGCCAGTCAGCATCGACCATTCATCGTAGTCGCGCGCTTGCCCGCGCAGATACAACATGGCGTTGATCGACGAACTGCCGCCCAGCACGCGCCCGCGCGGGTAGTTGATGGCGCGGCCGTTCAAGCCGGCTTCAGGTTCGGTTTTGAAACACCAGTCCGCGCGCGGGTTGCCTATGCAATAGAGGTAACCGACGGGGATGTGGATCCAGTGCCAGTTGTCTTTGCCGCCGGCTTCGATCAGCAACACCGATACGTTCGGATCAGCAGATAAACGATTTGCCAACACGCAACCGGCGCTGCCGGCGCCGATGATGATGTAGTCGTAGGTGTTTGCGTTTGACATCGTTTAACTGCGTTTTTACATGGATGCACAGGATTAACAGGATAAAAACAAAGTCAAATCGTATAGTAATAAGTCGTTTAAAATCAATTACTTATGTTAAATTTCGCTGTGGACGGTTTTCTGCTTTTATCCTGTAAATTCTGTTCACCCATGTTAAAAAAGGGTTCAGCGTTTTTTCAACCCCAACAACTTCGCTGCATTGCCGCTAATAATCTGGCCCTTCTGTTTGCGAGACAGATTTTTTGCGCGCTCCACAAAATCCACCGGTTTGTAGTAGCCCATGTCATACGGATAGTCTGTGCCGATCACCACATGATCCGCGCCGTACAAATTAACCAGGTGATCCAGTTGTGGCTCGCCGAACACCATGGTGTCGTAATAAATTTTCTTCATGTAATACGACGGCGGATGTTTGATGAAGTCGTGGCACTCGGGGCGCACGTGGTAGGCGTGATCCATGCGCGCGGGGTAGTGGGCGAGAAAGCCGCCGCCGTGGGCTGTGACGATTTTTAGTTTGGGGTAGCGCTCGAGTATGCCGCCAAACACGATGTGCGCCAGCGCTACCGTGGTGTCGAGCGGATTGCCGATTACGTTGGTTAAAAAATGTTTGGTCAGGCGCTGCGGCGAAGTGAAACCGATGGGATGCAGAAACACCACCGCGCCGAGGTCTTCGGCCTTGCGCCACATTTTTTCGTATTGCGGATCGGCGATTTCGGCACCATTGACGTTGGTGCCGATCTCGATGCCGTTGAAGCCGAGTTTCTTCATGCAGTATTCGAGTTCTTTCACCGCGTGCTGCGGCGATTGCATCGGCAGCGTGGCGAGCGGCGCAAATCGTTTGGGATGCATGGCAGTGACTTCCGCCAGCCGCTCGTTAATCGTGCGCGCAACTTTGCAGCCGAGTTCGGGCTCGATGCCGTAGTAATACTGCAACGGCGAGGTGGAGATCGCCTGCACGTCGATATCCATTTTGTCCATATCGGCGATGCGCTGATCGACGTCGGTGAGCTTCTGATGCAAATCCTGATGCAGTTTTTTCTGCTGTGCTTCGGTGCGCGGGTTGCCGTAGCGCGCGGTGGGTGAGGCGTTGGTGGTGGTGGATTGTTTGGCGATGGCGTCGGCGGCGTCGGTGTGTACATGGCAGTGCAGGTCTACCGAGATCGCCTTGGATTTACCTTTGACTTTGACGGTTTTGCGACTGCCGCTTTTGACTGCTGCGGCGCTCGTGGTGTTGCAGGCGTGCATCGTGGAAGTCCTTTGGTGTGATTTGCCGCCAAGCATATCATCCTGTTACAAGCCTGCGCGGGTTGCATAAAACTTTTGCGCTTGTTGCGGGTATACTTTCTGCGTAAACCGAATAGGAGCCTGTCATGGACTTGCGATTCACGCCCGAAGAAATCCAGTTTCGCGATGAAGTCAGGGAATTTTTCCGCACCGCATTGCCTGCCGATATTCGACGCAAGACCGAGGCCGGTCAGCGCGTGAGTAAGGACGACACCGTGCGTTGGCAACGCATACTCAATGCCAAAGGCTGGGCGGTGCCGAGTTGGCCGGTGGAGTACGGCGGCACCGATTGGGGGGCGGTCAAGACCTACATTTTCAAAGAGGAGATGCAACTCGCACCCGCGCCTGATCCGCTGTCGTTTAACGTGAGCATGGTCGGCCCGGTGTTGATTTCTTTCGGCAGCGAAGCGCAGAAGAAAAAGTTTCTGCCGGCCGTGCGCAATCTCGATATCTGGTTTTGCCAGGGCTTTTCCGAGCCGGGCGCGGGTTCCGATCTGGCGTCGCTGCGCACGTCGGCCAAGCGCGAGGGCGACGAATACGTCGTTAACGGCCAGAAAATCTGGACTTCGCGCGCACAACACGCCGACTGGATGTTCTGCCTGGTGCGCACTAACCCGGACGCGAAAAAGCAGAGCGGCATTTCGTACTTGCTGATCGACATGAAAACGCCGGGCCTCACCGTGCGGCCCATCTATACCATCGATGGCGAACATCATTTCAACGAAGTGTTTTTCGACAACGTGCGCGTGCCGGTTGAAAATCTCGTGGGCGAGGAAAACAAAGGCTGGTCGTACGCCAAATATTTGTTGGGTCACGAGCGCGTGGGCATCGCCCGCGTGGGCCATTCGCTGTATCGGGTGCAGCGGGCGAAAGAGTTAGCCAAACACGTGTATGTCGGCGACAAACCGCTGGCCGAGACCGAGCGTTTTCGCGACAAGGTCGCGCTGCTGGAAGTCGAAATCAAGGCGCTGGAGATTACGCAAATGCGCGTGATTGCCAATTCGCGCCATCTGCCGCCGGGCGTGCAGGATCCGGCGTCGTCGATACTCAAGTTGAAGGGCACCGAGTTGCAGCAAGCGGCGACCGAGTTGCTGATGGAGGTCGCGGGTGTGGATGCCATGCCGGTGCAGCGCGAACTGTTGTGGGGCGACGACGACGTAGAAGCGATCGGCCCTGAATGGGCAGCGATGGTGGCGCCGGATTATTTTATTACCCGCGCGGCCACCATCTACGGTGGCTCGAATGAAATTCAGCGCAATGTGATCGCTAAACACCTGCTGGGACTCTGACAAACA
>JAYUAH010000165.1:0-2313 GCA_043741415.1 Betaproteobacteria bacterium | reverse complement strand
GCGAGGGCGAGGAAATCGCCGCGCAATCGGTGCCGCAAAATGACGAAATCGCGCAATTTATCGCGCGCGTTGAACGCAATGACGAGGCTTTTCAGCGCTCATTGTCACGCGCCAAAGTGAAATCACTGCGCAATTTCTACGAAATGGCGCAAAGCCAACCGCCGATACCCGGTACCGTGCTGTTGTTTACGGCGGAAACGCTCAAATTTACCGCGCTGCCCGGCCAGGAAAGCGTCGGTCATATGCAGGAACCCGATTCCAAATATTTGATTATCGACGGCCAGCACCGGCTTGCCGCGCTGCGCTTTTATCTCAAAGAACATCCGCAGGAAGCGGCCGCGATCAACGTGCCGTGCATTATTTTCGATGGCCGCAGCGAAGATTTCGCCGCCGAGATGTTCGTGATTATCAATTCAACCACCACGCGCATCAGCAAGAGCCACCTGATCGATTTGTATGAGCGCGTGTCCTGGGCCGACCCCGACAAGCGCTTTGCCGCACGCCTGGTTGAGGATTTGTATCGCGAGGGCGACAGCCCCTTGCGCTATCGCATCAACCGCCTGGGTGGCCGCAGCCAGCAGGACAAATGGATATTGCAGGCCGAGTTGTTCAACGAACTGCACCGCTGGATCAGCACCGACTGGAAGAAAATTCGTTTGGTCACCAATAGTTATCGCGAAGGCGAACGTTACTACGAAGTGATACGCGATTTTTTCAAGGCCGCCGAAAAAGTGTGGGGCGATTCGTGGGATCACGACGGTTATATGGTGACCAAACCCGTCACCATCAAAGCGATGATCCGCGTGTGCGCCGATCTCGCGCGCGCCGATGCCGATCCGGTGGATGGTCGCGCCAAACGCTGGGAAGCGCGCCTGCAACCGTGGAAAGAACAAATGCGTTCGTTCCGCTCCGAAGGGTTTTACGAGCGCTTTCCGGCCAAGGGGCAGATCGAGCGCGTCGCGCGTATCCACCGCGATCTCGCGCGCATGGCCGACATTGAAGTGCGCGTCGCCAAAGTCGCCCCTTAATTTCTTTTCAGACGGGCCAACGAGCGCGCGAGATTATCGCGCGCTTTTTTTTCGAGCCGGCTGTTGAAATGCGCAGTTGAGTAAATTGCAGGCCGCGCCAGAAACCCTTGCAGTATCTGCCGTCGCGTGCGGCGAAACAAAAACGCCGGCACCCAGGCGTATTCGGCGCGCACTTGTTGTTCATATTCGTCAAAGCGCGCAGCATCCGCGCCCAGTATAGCCAGATCAATATCCACCAGCACCTGCTCGTCCGGCGTTACCGGCAGCGCGTCGTGACAGGTTTTCAGGATCAGCGCGCGCACGCGCTCACACGCGACGACATCGATGCCGGATTCGCGCATGACACGCAGCGCCCATTGTGCACTTTGCGCTTCGTTGTCTTTCGCGCGCAGTTCGTAAATGGCATCGTGAAACCACAGCGCCAGATCGACTTCAAGGGGATGCGCGCACAGCGCACGCGCGCTATCGAAGTGCGCCAGGCACTCGCCGATATGCCGTGCGGTGTGGTAGTGGCGCTGCGGCTCGGCGTAGCGCGCGGCGAGTTCGTCGAACACGCCCGCGGGTGGCGCGCGATCCAGCGCGCGCCACAGTGCCAGCCAGCGTGCGCGCGTGATCAAGTGTGCTTCGCCGCCGTCACCATGATTTCCACCAGCACATTGGCGCCGAGCCGCGCTTCCACCGTGGCGCGCGCCGGTGGCCGCGATTGATCGACCCACGCCATCCACGCTTCATCCATGTGCGGCTTTAACGCCATGTCGGTGACGTAGATGGTGGCGCTCAATAGGCGCGATTTGCTGCTGCCGCATTGGGCCAGCAGCGCGTCGATTTGGCGCAGCACATCGGCGGTCTGTGCTTTCATACCCGCATTCAAGTCTTCGGCGACCTGGCCGGCGCTGTAGATAATGCCGTTGTATTCGGTCGCATCCGACAGCTTTTTCATCGGCGTGTGATAGGTGATGTCGCTCACGCGTGTGCCCTACTTGCCGGCGGTCACCATGATTTCCACGCGTGTGTCGGCCGAACCCAGTTTGGCTTCCACGCAGGCGCGCACCGGCTTGTTGCCCACTTCAACCCACGCGGTCCACGCGGCGTCCATCATCGGCTTTTCACTCATATCGGCGACCCACACCGTGGCCGACAGGATTTTCGATTTATCCGTGCCGCAGTCGGCAAGAAAGCCGTCAATTTTTTTCAGGATTTCTTCAGTTTGCATTTTGCAATTGCCGCTTTTGTTGTCGGCGGTGGTGCCGGCGATGAATACCAGATCGCCGTATTCAACGGCGCG
>JAYUAH010000164.1:0-5560 GCA_043741415.1 Betaproteobacteria bacterium | reverse complement strand
CGCAGATTGCGCTACGATGCTAAGCACTGAAATTGCCAAGATCAGGATATTCGAGAATTTCATTGGAACCTCCATTGGTTAGAGACTACTTTTCTGCTTCGCTATTACCATGATTCCCCCTTCAATTCCGATTAGACGACATCCTCATGCAGGCACAGGATATTGCCCTCTGGATCCTGGAACCATGCTGCCTTCTCCGAACCGAGCACACAGACGTGTTCGACCGTTTTGAGTCCCGGCAGATCGTAGTCGGCAAACCGCACACCGCGTGCCATCAGCTCGTGGATTGCGGCGCGAATGTCGCTCACTTTAAAGCTGAGCGCCGTATGCTCCGCTGTGGTACCACCGGGCCGGGGGAAAAGGGCAATTTCTGTTCCACCGCAGCGATACACAACCTTCCCATCGGATTTTTGCCCAAGTTGATGAAGCCCCAGCTGCTGTTCATAGAACTTACAGGCGCGCACCATGTTGATCACGGGGAGAATCGCGGTTACCGGGTTGTCGAAAGTAAAGGTCATAGAGTAGAGTGCATCTTCAACCCCGTAGATGAAAATACGCACATCTGCGTATTTCGGGCACATGTAGGAGGACTAACATGGCTACGATGCATGATCTGACAATTCAGGACTACCGCGATGGCTGGCGCCTGGTCTGCGAGATGAGTGAGGCGGCGCACGACGCTGTATCTTTTGCCCGACACGGCGTCACGCAGTTGCCGCGTCTGGTTCCTTCAGAGATCACCACACTTTCAGTTTGCGACCTCAGACGCAATACCCGAAGTGTGGTCAGTTCACCAGAGGAGGCGATTTCAAGCGCCGACCGCGCCTGTTTCAATCACTTTTTTGAAGTGCATCCACTGGTACGTTACCACTCAAGCGAACCACTCGGTAAGACTGCGCGCATCAGTGACCTGCCGGCTGGGCGCTCCTTTTGAGAAAGTGCGCTTTACAACGAGTACTACTGCCGCATAGGGATTCATCATGTTGTCGCCGTGCCTCTGTTGGTCAATCAGGGGCTGCTGGTGAGTTTGGTGCTCAATCGAAGTAAGCACGACTTCAGCGACCGCGAGCACGCGTTTCTCGACTTGGTACGTGAGCCGCTGTCCGCGCTCTATCGTCATCTTTACTCGCTTGGACGCGAGCGCAGGGGGTTTGCGGCATTACCGATCACCGCGCGCGAGCAAGAGGTCTTAAGCTGGCTGGCAGCGGGTAAGACCGACAAGGATATTTCCGACATCCTCGGCACCAGCCCGCGCACCATACAAAAGCATCTGCAGCATATCTATGAAAAACTTGGCGTGGAAACGCGAACTGCCGCAGTCGTGCGCGCCATGGAACTGGGCGCTCGGAAGCTAACGTAGGCAAACCTGCTGTTCGGTCCAGTTACAGTGCAAGTGGGCTCAACATATCTTGGCTGTCCCTCGCCGTTCGTTGATGGGTTCGCCGGCTTTTCGATTATTTCTCGTATCTTTAGTTAGGGCGCGAGCGTCAGCCTAGGCAATTTTCAACGCCCGCTTTAAGATTTACCGAAGGTCGCTTATGGCTCGATCAGAATCCGACAGTGCAACACGCAGCAATTATTCCGCCGGCACCCCCGTAGCCGCAATCACCTTGGCCCAACGCTTGATTTCCACATCCAGATAATCGCGCAGCATTTCAGGCGCGCCGCCGACCGGAATCATGCCCAGCGCAAGAAAGCGGCTGCGCACTTCGGGTTTTTGCAGAATGCGGTGAATGTCGCCGTTGATTTTTTGAATGATCGCCGCGGGCGTGCGTGACGGCGCGAAGAACGGGTACCAACTGGTGCCGTCGAATCCCGGCACACCCTGCTCCGCCACGGACGGCAAATCGGGTGCGAGTTCCGCGCGCTTGGCACTGCTCACCGCAAGCGCACGCGCCTTGCCCGACTTTACGTGCGGCAACATCGTCGCAATCGGACTGAATATCGCCTGTATCTCGCCGGAGAGCAGCCCGGTGGTGGACGGTGCGCCGCCCTTGTACGGCACATGCACCATGTCCGCCATGTTCATCCGGGTGGAGGCCTTGAACAATTCCATCATCAGGTGCGCGAGCGAACCGACGCCGACGGAGCCGTAACTGAGCTTGCCAGGCTGCGCACGGGCGAGGTTGATGAGGTCTTGCACCGAGGTGGCTTTGACGCCCGGATGCACGGTGAGTATGTACGGCGACTGCACCGCCAGCGACACCGGCGCGAGGTCCTTCACCACGCTGTAGGTGAGCTTGCGATACAGCGCCGGCGCGGTCGCCACCGAGCCGTTGCTGACCAGCAGCGTGTAGCCGTCGGGCACGGCGTGCGCGACGATTTCCATGCCCACGGTGGTGCCCGCGCCGGGGCGGTTGTCGGTGATTACCGGCTGCCCCCACGTTTCACTGAGTTGATTGGCGATGGCGCGGCCCACTACATCCACACCGCCGCCAGCGGTGTACGGATTGACGATGCGCACCGGTTTGTCCGGCCAGGCCGCGGCGTACCCGCGCGGCGCCAACCACGCGAACGACACTGCAAGTATCAGCGCCAGCCTTGCACACACCGAGTATTGCCGCTTCAGCATCTATTTATCGTTTCAAAAAAATCGTTTAAAATCAAATACTTACAATACTATGGTACTATGCGAATTGGATACGGTATGCGCTATTTCTTGAGCAGCCCCACGTGCAGCAAAAAACCACGAAATTCCTCGCGCCGTGAATCCAGGTATTTTCGAAACTGCGCGCCGTCGAGAAAATTTTCTTCGAAATTGTTGGCGGCTGAATAATCTTTCCAGATTTTCGCGGTGATCGCGCGCCTGACCATGCTCTCCAGAACCGCGACCGATTCCTTCGGCACACCCGCCGGCAAGGCCAGTCCGCGGCCGGTGCCGACGACGATGGGATAGCCGAGTTCTTTCATGGTCAGCACATCGGGCAGCACCGCCATGCGCCGTTCACCCGTCACCGCGAGCACGCGAATTTTTTTCGATTCGACATGCGCGGATATTTCACTCAGATTCTCGGTCGTGAGGTGAATGTGCCCGCCCGCCACCGCGGTGCCCGCCTCGGCGCCGCTCTTGAACGACACGTATTTGAATTTCGCACCAGTCTCTTTTTCCAGCATGTATTGAAACAAACGGCCCGATCCTGTGGCCGAGGCTATCGCGCTCACCAGCGTATTCGGCTCGCGCTTGGCGGCATCGATCAGCACCTTCACGCTTGTGAAGCGGTTGTCGTTCGTCACTGCCACCACCTGCGGATCCATGGCCAAAAAAGCAAGCGGCGTGAAATCATCGATTGAAAATCCGAGGTCAGTGCGCGTCAACGCCGACATGAAGGTGCCCGTCGCCACCGCCAGAATCACATGCGGGTTGCCGCGTTTGCCCTTGACGTAGTGGTACGCAATCGCGCCACCGCCGCCGAGACGGTTGGAAATGATGGGCATCTGTGACACCAGTTTCTCGCGCATAAAAATTTCCGCCAGCAGCCGCACAAACTGATCGGTGCCGCCGCCCGCTGCGGTGTGCGCCACCAACTCCAGCGGCTGCGTGGGAAAAGCCTGTGCTGAGCCCTTCGACACGCTCAGGGCGGGCTCAGCCGATGGGGTTTGCGCCCGTGCAGCGGTTAACGCGCACCCTGCGGCAACCGCGAGCACCACCATGCCGCACAGTGTCTTTGACGGGTTCATGGAATCTCCTCCACGGTTTCAACCAGTGCAATGCGGTAACCAACGGTATCGCGCGTAAGCCTATCGCCGCGCCATCCATCGCTATTTTATGCGCGATGCGCAGAATTAATTTATTTTTAAAAACAAATAGTTATGACGACACAGCCGCCATAGCCTATTCCTGCGACGCGGCGTTGCGAGCGCGCGTCCGCTTGCTCAGCCGCGCGGCCTCAAGCGAGTAGAATAATCACCAGTGACCGCGATGTTGACGCAGTCATCACAGAATAGCCCCGGCACACGCCAGGAGGAAGCGATGGCGAACCGCTATGACGGCTGCATGCCGCTGCTCGCCGGCGCGTTGCTCCTCGCAACCGCAGCGGCATTGGCGCAGGACGCCTATCCCGGCAGGCCGCTACGCATCATCGTACCGTCCACGCCCGGCGGCGGCAGCGATGTTAGCGCACGCCTGATCGCGCAGGAGTTCACCAAACGCTGGGGGCACTCGGCGGTAGTGGAAAACCGGGCCGGCGCGGGCTCCATTGTCGGCACTGACCTCGTCGCCAAAGCGCCGCCCGACGGCTACACGCTGCTGATGGCACCCGGCGCGCTGGCCACCAATCCATCGACCTATAAGAAATTGCCGTTCGACACCCTGCGCGACTTTGTACCCATCTCGCATGTGATGTCCATGCCGCAACTGTTGGCCGTGCATCCGTCGCTGCCGGCGCAATCCGTGCAGGCATTCATCGCGCTCGCCAAAGCGCGGCCGGGCCAGATCCATTACGCGGCGGCGGGGCACGGCACGCTGCCGCATCTGACGATGGTGTTGTTCGCCGATATGGCGCATATCCGCATGATCAATGTGCCTTACAAAGGCAACTCGGGCGTGGTCGATCTGTTGGGCGGGCGTATCGAGGCGACCGTGTCGAGCAGCATGTCAGTAGTGCTTCCTCATGTGCGCAGCGGTCGGCTGCGCGCACTGGGCGTTACCAGTGCCACGCGCATTCACGCGCTGCCGGAGATTCCGACCATTGCCGAGGCTGGCTTGCCGGGTTACGAGGCGCTGCAGTGGGCCGGTTTGCTGGCGCCCACGGCAACGCCGCGCGACATCGTACTCAAACTACACAAGGAAACGGTCGGCTTCCTGCGCAAGCCGGAGACCCTGGAATTCCTGGCCCGCGACAGCAACGTGGTGGTCGCGAGTTCGCCGGAAGAATTTGGCGCGTTCATCAAAGCGGAAATCGTGAAATGGGCAATCGTGGTGAAAGCCGCGGGCATACAACCCGAGTGATGCCTATCAGTGGAGAACCAACATGTTGAGAATTCTGACCATCGCAATCGCTTGTGTTTTGCTCGTGGCGCAGACCACCAGCCTTGCGCTCGCGCAGAACTGGCCTGCGGGACCCATCCGGCTCGTGGTGCCCTTTTCCGCGGGTGGCAGCACGGACATCACCGCCCGTGTACTCGCGGAAAATCTGCGGCCGCTGCTCGGACAGACCATCGTCATTGATAATCGTCCGGGTGCTGCGGGCACCATCGCGGGCGATATCGTCGCCAAGGCCACGCCTAACGGCTACACCATCCTGGTGGCTTCCGCCACGCTGGTAGCCAATATGAGCCTCTACAAAAATCTGCCGTTCAATTTCGTGACGGACTTGGCACCCGTATCGCAAACCTATAACTCGACCAACGTGCTGGTGGTCGGCCCTAAAGTGCCCGTGAACAATCTGGCGGAGTTCATCGCGTACGTGAAAAGCGGCAAGAACACCGTGAACTACGGCTCCGCCGGCTATGGCTCGTCGCAGCACCTTGCCGCTGCGTTATTCAATCATATGGTCGCCGGCAATATGGTGCACGTACCGTACAAAGGCGGCGCACCCGCCGTCATCGATCTTGTCGGCGG
>JAYUAH010000163.1:0-5561 GCA_043741415.1 Betaproteobacteria bacterium | reverse complement strand
CGGCGTTCGAGCGCATCAAGTTGAAAACGCAAGTACTGATCGATGTCTCCAAGCGCAATCAGGAGATCACGCTTTTCGGCAAAAAGCACGGTATGCCGCTCGGCATTGCGCCAACCGGCCCGGCGGGCATGTTGTATTACCAGGGCGAGTTGGAGCTTGCGCGCGCAGCCAAGGCAGCGAACATTCCGTTCACGCTCGCTACCGGCTCACAAACCAGCATGGAAGACGTGGCCAAGCTCGTTGGCGGCACGCTGTGGTTTCAGCTTTACATGTGGTCGGACGTGCGTATGTCGCATTTGCTGGTGGAGCGTGCGAGGAACGCCGGCTTTGAAGCGCTGGTGGTCACGGTAGACGGCCCCGTCGGCACCAACCGCGAGTACAACATTCGCAACGGCTACACCGTGCCGTTCAGTTACAACCGCAAAAACACCATGGCGGTGCTGGCGCGGCCGGGCTGGCTGTTCGGCGTGATCATGAAATACTGGATGAACGGCGGCATGCCCACGCGCGCGAATTATCCCGAAGGCATGACGGAGAAATTCACCCACGTGTCGACGGCGGAACGCAAGACCAAAAACGATTCGCTGTCATGGCAGAACCTCGATGAACTGCGCAAGATGTGGCCGGGCAAGCTGCTGGTGAAAGGCATACTCACGCCGCGCGATGCGGAGATGGCGATCCAGCACGGCGCCGACGGCGTGATCGTGTCCAACCATGGTGGGCGCAACTTCGACAGCTCGATGGCGCCCATCGAAGCGCTTGCGCCCATCGTCGATGCGGTGGGCAATCGCACCACGGTCATTGTCGACAGCGGCTTTCGCCGCGGCAGCGATGTGGTGAAAGCGCTCGCCATCGGCGCCAAGCTGGTGATGGTGGGCCGCGCGACGCTGTGGGGCACCACGGTCGGTGGCGAAGCCGGCGCTGCGCGTACCATCAACTTTTACCGTGAGGAAATCAGCCGTACCATGGCGTATCTGGGCTGCTGCAACATTCCGCAGTTGAACCGTGACTTTCTCGAAACGGTACCGACGCCGCACGTGCCGCTAACGAAGTAAAAGTTGTTTAAAATCAAATGGTTACATGCATAATGACAAGCAAGGTTTGAAATGTCCGACCCCGCCAAGAAATACCGCTTCCTGATGATTCAGGCTTTTGATTTGCCCACGGGCTCGAAGTATTTGCATCGCCCTACGGAAGGCCCGAAGGAATCGCGGTTGATGAATCACGAAACACTGGCGCATTTGCTGACCGATGTGGAATGGGATTTGCATCGCGGCCCGCTGGCGACGTATGGCGACTGGCCCGTGGAAAGTCGTGAGGAATTCGGGCTTGTTGCAGCGGGGCGTTTGCCCATCGTGCGCGAGGCGTGCGAGAGTGGCCAGTACGATGCGCTGGTGCTGCTCGGCGGCGGTGAGCCGGGGTTTCAGGAGTCACGCGAAATCGCGCGGCCCTTTGGCATGCCGGTGGTGTCGTGCGCGTATGCGCAAATGCACTACGCTTCGATGCTCGGCAATAAATTCAGCGTGATCGATCTCACCGAGATTCACAACATGTATTACTACGACCTGGTGGTGCGGCATCGCTTCAATGCGTGCTGCGCCTCGATACGCAATCTCGAAAGTCCGTTTCCGCGCCCGCCGCACACTGAAGGGCTGGTGCCGCGCCAGGAGAAAGAAAAAATTCAGCGTGGCGAACGTTCCGAGGTGCTGGAGTCTGCCGTCACGGCAGCAGTGGAGGCCATCGAGGAAGACGGCGCCGAAGTGATCACCTTTGGTTGCTCGGGCCTCTTTTTTCTGCGCCCGTTCCTGCAGCAGCGCTTGCAGGAGATCGGCTGGGACGTGCCGGTGCTTGAAGGGTATTCCTGCGCGATCACGCTGGCAAAATCACTGGTGGATCTCACGGTGTGTGCGAGTGGGCTCACGTTCCCGCCGGACAGGCCGAAGAAATGGCGCCGCAAGAAGGTGTTTTAATTGACGGCTTAAATAAACGCTGCTGCAGTGCCACAGTAATAACCGAAATCATCAACCGCTACGTACCCTTGGCGTCCTCAGCATAGTGAAATAGTTTGTTGCCATAACTTGCAACATCCTTGAGCATGCTTTCGGTGTCGGGGCATTTGAAGATTCTCACGCGCCGGTCTGTGAATGCCTGTCCCGCGTCGTTCAGCAAGAACGGCAGACCTTTATCGTCACGGACAATATAGATCGAAGGCTTGCCGAGCATCAGCGCCCAACCCGCCTCGTACAATACACTCGACGGCTCCTTCTCCGGGTAATACAAAATGAAATTTTTGCTCGCCCGCATCGCGTCCAAGTCTATTTGCAACGCTAACGCTTTCGGGTCGAACTGCGCCATGGAAGGCATGGTGGTGCCCGCATAGAATACGGATTTGCAACCACATTTCTCCTTGAGCACATCAATGAGCTCGATCACCGCATCACGGTTTTTCTGATACTGGGCATCGCCTTCATGACCAGCCATGACAGCAGCGAGAAAAACATCATACGTAAATCGATCCAGGCATGTCTTGATGCATTTCTTCACCCATTCATAGGCATCGGCGTTTCCGTCTTGAGGTTTCACGATCGACGTATGCGAGCCACGCACCACCTTGCGACGCGAGGACGGCAATCCTATACCCGCGCTCAAAGAATCGACCCAGTGGTCGTGTACGCCCTCGACTGCCCATGTCGGTATGGTGGTCTTGCGCAACGTGTTTATACCTTCGTCGAGCGCAATATGATCCTCAAACGTGCGGTTAATTCGGGTAACCAATTCGCCATGTGGTTTGAGTGCGCGCGCATCCAGCGAGAATGCACTCAGAAATCCGAATACCCGTTGTGAGCCGGTTTGGGGTGTCGCCATCAGGATCAGGCCACCGATACGGGTCAGGGTATTGCGGTCGCCGCGCATGACGAGTTGATGAATGGCAGCCTTGCACAGCAGCCCGCCCATGCTGTGACCAATGAGCACGATAGTGCCGTAGGCCGATAGTTGGTCACGCATCAGATCCGCAAACACACGCGATTCATCTTCCAGCGAAACCGACTTGGAAGAAAAAAAACGTCCGGTCGCTGTGCGATACTGATACATCCCTATATCGACCTCGGGAATGTCCGCGAAAATCAAACGCGGAAAGTTTCCCCAGGTCGATTTCTCGCCGTAACGGCTACCGCCCAAACCATGCACGAAAATCACCAGCTTGTTGTTGGTGGTCGACTCGAGTCGCTGGTGAATCAGCAAGGGCTCTTCTGACAATGAATCAGCATGCTGTGGTTCCGCGAAAAGCTTTGCCGCAAATCGTTGCATGGGGTTGTTTCTTTCGTATTGGTCAGGTTGCAATGCTTATTTTACCGCCGACTTTAACTGCGACACATAGTCCGCGAACGCGCCGCTAAAGTAATGCGGCCCGTTAGTTGCCTTCCGCAGACTGCGGCGCGGCGTTTGGGTTCCACTGGCCACGGCGCATGCGCGACACCTTCACGCTGCTGAATAGCCCCGCTGTGCGGAACGGTTCGTTTTCGGAGAATGCGTCGGCGGCTGCGCGGTTGGGCACGTTGATGATCAGCACGCTGCCGGTGCGCATTGCACCATCGTCGCCGAGCAGGGCGCCACCCAGCACGAGGATATCGTTGTGCCGATCGAGGTAGGCGAAGTGCGCTTCCCGCGTGGCGGCACGGATCGCCGCACGGTCGGGGCCATCTTCCTGATAGATGATGTAGAGCATGGTTAATCTCCGGTGGCGATTCATTGTGTATCAATGTAATCAAAGGGGCGAGCATCGAATGGCATTCACTTAAGCGCCCAGTATTTGGCGACTGGGGTCAGCAATGATATCCAGCATGAGATATTAAATTACTCAATAAAAACAAATACTTAGATAATATTTCATGGTGAGCATCCGCCGCCGCAAACAGCAATGGCGGCCGTGCGCCCATCTATTTGAGCTTCGCCATGCCCAGTTCACTCATGGTCTGTTTGATTTCCGCATACTCGCTGTCCAGCCGGCGCCGGGTTTCGGCTGCGCTGGCATACGCGTTGACCCAAAAATTTTCTTCGAGGTCTTTTTTCCATTCCGGCGTCTGGATCACTTGGCGCAAAACATTTTCCCAGTAGGCGATCTGCGCGCGCGACAAATCTTTCGGCCCGAGCACGCCGCGCCATCCCGACGCCGTCATGTCAACGCCGACTTCTTTCCAGGTCGGCACCTCGGCAAACGGCCCCCACATGCGTTTGGGTCCGGTAATCACCAGCGTGCGCATTCTGCCTTCGCGCACATGCGCCACAATATTACCGAGGCCAGTGTGGGTCACGTCAACATGTCCGCCCAGCAGCGCCAGCGAGATTTCACTGCCGCCGGCGAAGCTCACGGTCTTGACGCGCTTCACGTCGATACCGCCTTTTTTGAGTGCCGTCAGCATCGAAATGTAATTGTCGCCCGTGACACTGGCGCTGCCGAAGGTGAGTGCATCAGGGGTCTTGCGCAGCCGCGTTAGCAACTCGCCCGCCGAGCGCACCGGGGAATCCGGGCGCACGTTGATGCTGTAGTACTCATCCACCATCAGCGCCAGCGGCGTGAAATCGGCGTGGCCAAACGGTGTGAGCCCCGCGATATGCGCGCTCAATGTGATGCTGTTCATGATCAGCAACACGTGGCCGTCGCCGGGGCTGGCGCGCAATTGGTTGAGCGCAAGCGTGCCGTTGCCGCCGGGCCGATTGACAATGACGATGGGCACGTCAATCAAGCGGTGTGTTTGCATGATGCGCTGCATCGTGCGTGCGGCACGGTCGCTGGTACCGGCAACACCGTTGGGCACGATAAACATGATCGGTCGGCTGGGCTGCCATGCGGTCTGCGCAAGCGCCGGCACCGCGTAGGCGGCTGCCCACACGAGCAGGATTGCCGTGCACCAACGCGCGCTTCGTTTTGTATAGAAGCAATTCATTGCCATAGCTCCTTTCCTGCGTAATCATCCTGCAAGATGCTATGCAATAATGCCAGAAGTACCGCGACTGGAGTATGACGCTCATGCAAGACCTGTTATTTCACGACGCGACTGTGATTACTATGAATCGCGAACGCGCCTTACTGCATCACACCTCAGTGGCGATACGCGATGAACGCATTGTTGAAGTCGGCCCTGCAGCCACGCTGAAAACAAAGTACTCCGCCGCGAAGCTTATCGATTGCAGGCACAAAGCCGTATTGCCGGGCCTGGTTGATCTGCACGGTTATCTCGGCGGCAGCCTGCTGAAATCCGCGGGGCAAAATCTCAATGGCGGCACACGCCGCACCATGCTGGAGAATCTGCTGCCGGATTTCACGGATGAAGCATGGTGGGAAGCCGACGCGCAACTGAACGCGCTCGAACGCCTGAAAATGGGCACCACCTGCATGTTTTCAATGATGGGCGGCAACGGCACGCGCACCGATGAGGTGGTGTTTACCGAGATCGCCGCGCGTGAACTCGAGCGCATCGGCCTGCGTACCCGTATCGGCCTCGGCCCGGCGCGTCCGCCGTGGCCGCGGCGTTATACCTATTGGCGAAACGGCACGCGCA
>JAYUAH010000162.1:0-5568 GCA_043741415.1 Betaproteobacteria bacterium | reverse complement strand
ATGACTTTGTTGCGCGCGTCGTTGGGGTCGAGTTCGCCTTTGAAGGTGCCGCGCACGCGCTCATAGGCGCCGGCGCTGCCGAAGGTGCTGCCTTCGGCAAACGTTTCGACGGCGGCGATGTTGAATTCGGTGACGCGGGAATAGGCAGCAGAAGTGACCATGATTAATGTCGACAGGAGGAGGAGTTTTTTTCGGAGGCGTTTCATGTGGATCGTTCGGTAAATGTTGTTGGTCTAATCTTGCAACACATTTCAGCGTGACCGCATGCCCTTCGACAGGCTCAGGGTGAACGGGAACTTGAAGCGGGATATTAGTCCCAATCCGGCGCGCGTCCTGGCGGATTGGCAATGCGGCCATCGGGCCGTGCGAGTGCGTGGATGCGGTTCATCTCGTCATCACTCAGGGTGAAGTCGAAAATGTCCATGTTCTCTGCTTGCCGCCCGGGGTCGGACGAACGCGGAATCGGAATCACATTCGGCTGCTGTATATGCCAGCGCAATACAACTTGCGCGACACTTTTGCCCTTGGTGCGCGCGATGTCGGCGACTACCGGGTCGTTGATCATTTTGCCGCGGCCCAGCGGGCAATAGGCCGTCAGCGGCAGTCCGAGGCGGCGCACAGCCGCGAGCACTTTGGTTTGATCGAGATAGGGGTGATACTCGACTTGCAAGCTCGCAATCGGTTCCGGGCATAAGCGCATCGCTTCTTCGAGCAACGCGATATTGAAATTGGCCACGCCGATGTGGCGTGCTTTGCCGTCGCGTTTGGCTTTGGCGAGGGCGTTCATGGTCTCGGCGAGCGGCACTTTGTCCGGGCTGGGCCAATGCACCATCAACAGGTCTACGTAATCGAGCTTGAGATTATTCAAACTCTCATCGACCATGCGCGCGAAATCATCGGCGCGCAGATATTCGTGCGAAACTTTTGTGGTGAGAAAAATTTCTTCACGCGGTACGCCGCTGGCATGGATGCCGTCGCCGACGCCTTTTTCGGTTTTGTATTTCCACGCGGTGTCGAGATGGCGATAGCCGAGCTTTAACGCATGCGCGACGAGTTCGCCGCAGTCGCCCATGCGCGAGGTACCGAAGCCGAGCTTGGGGATGCTCAAGCCTTTTGTTTGCAGTAGTGGAATAGTAGGTGGCATGCGATTCAGCTATCACTATCAAAATGGATTCGTTCGGATCATAACCTCAACGCTGTCGTTCCCGCGCAGACGGGAACCCATAACGCAGCGCCATTTGAGACATCGTATAGATTCCCCCCTGCGCGGGAGTGACAGCGGCAAGTGTCTGTGTTACCGCGCCAGCGGATCAGGCCTCAACTGGAATCGCACGACCTTGGGCCGATTGGCGGTACCGCCCTCAAGGTGGAACATCGTGCGCGTTGAAGTGGTGGTCCACAGCGAGCGGCCTTTCCAGCCGCCGTTGGCATCGTCGATGCGGCCTTCGACCCACTTGGTATAAAAGCCGCCGGGGTAGGGCACGCGCAAATTGACCCACTTGCCGTCGACCAGCGCCAGCAGCGAGTCGTTGAGATTGCCGGTGGCGATGGGCACGTTTTTGCCGAGGCCGAAAATATCGAACTGATCAACCCAGGTGTAGTAGCTGCCTTCGGCGCTGCCGGATTCACTGATGCCTTTGAAATTCGGGCCGGGGAACGGATATAACGTCCAGCCTTCGGGGCAGTGTTTGCCGGTGACGGCCTGCGGGCCGTTCAGCGGGCTTTTGCATTTGCTGCGCTCGAACTTGCCGAGGTGTCCGCTCGACAACGATGCCCAGAACACACCGTTGCGGTCGATGTCGCCGCCACGCGGGCCGTAGCCGGGCAACGGCGGTTCGTAAATTTCCGCGAGCGCGGTGTGCGTGGGGTCGGCGCCGGGCGCTACGCGTACCACGTAGCCGGGCATGGTGCCGGGTGCCGTGCCCCACACCGAACCATCAACCGGATTCACCGCCACCGAGTAGAGATTGACGTTGACGCGTTTGTCTTTGGTGGCATCGGTCGGTTGATTCGGCTCGACATAATCATCGCGCTTGCCGTTGCCGTTGGCGTCGATGACAAATGGCGACCAGCCCTGCGCGAGTTCTTCGTCGCCCGTTTTATCGTAGACCGCGCTGTTGACCCAGCCGATGACATTATTGCCGCCGCTGCCGCTGGAGAGCCACAGCGTGTTGTTCGCGTCTTCCGCGAATATCAAATGATGCGTCGGAAAGCAGGTGCTGATCAACGAGAACTTGCCGCTCTTCGGGTCGTAAAAAGACACATGCCGCGTCGAGCGCTCCATCGGAAAAACTTTTGCCGACGGATGATTCGAACCCTTGCGGCAAAACGCCGGGTTATCAAACGGACGCACGCGCGCGGTGAACCACACGCGGCCCAGGTGATCCATCATCGGGTTGTGCAGGCTCGCCTGGCTGTCCCAGATCGGCTTTTCGCCCCAGTAGGGCGAGGGCGCCATCGCGTCGTCCTTATGGTTGGGCGTTTTCGGATCGCGCACCGGATGCTTGATTTCGGTTGCGGTGTGCGTCACCGGATCGAGTATCGGTACAAAGTCGGTGCTGAATTCGGTCGCGCCGTAAAATTTTCCGTTGGGAAACAGCGCGGGCTTGCGCTTGTCGGTGCCGATCAGATCATGCAGGTAAGCGGTGTTGCGCGACCAATCCCACATGGTCAGCACCACATTGCGCTCGACGCCCTGCGGACGCTCCGGTTGCGCGAACGGCAATTCACCTTTGGCGATGCGGTCGGTCCAATCGCCGAACTGGCTCATCGCGCGCAGGGTGCCCATGCGGTCGGCGGTGGAGATCATATTGGTCATCGCCTGCCCCGACGTAATGCGCCGCAGCCACGAATCCTGCGACGTCGAGTAGTGCGTGAAGTCCTTGGGCATGGTGCGCGTACCCTTGGTACCGATCGCGTGGCACGCCAGACAGCCGTTGGTTTTTACGATGTTGAGCCAGTGATATTGCGTGAGCATCGCGGGTTGAATGCCGTTGCCTTTGTCATCGACACCGGTGCCGGGGAATTCTTTTTTGTCGGGAATGTTCAGCATCGAGTACCAGTAAATCGTCGGGTAGTACTCGGCGGCCGCAGCGGCACTCGGTGCAATTGTCGCGCGCAAATCGAGTGTGCGTCCCGGCGCGGCGCTGACACTGACCTTGGGCGAATCCACCAGTCCGTAGCCGCGCACCCACACGCTGTAATTGCCGCGCGGCAAATCGGGTATCAAATAACGGCCGCGATCATCGGTGACCACGGTTTTTGAAAACTTGGTCGGCAGATCGGTGGTTTCCGCAATCACCCAAACGCCGGCTTCGGCGCCGTTGGTGCTGGTGACGGTACCGGATAAATCGCTGGACGTTGCGCTGGTGGTATTGACGCTTTGAGCCGTGGCTGGCCGTATTTGGTACGCAGGGTACGCAGCAGCCAACGCGGCGGTGGCGACGACAGCAATCCAAAATTTGCGCGATGCGATGTGCATATCTTCCTCCTCGGTCGGTAGGGTGCTTGGAACGCTTGTGGCAAGCGGTATAAAAAATTCAATAAAATCAAATACTTACGTTAATTTATCGTTTGCAATGGTACGTCGGTAAACGCTACTCAGAGCGGCAACTTATGTTCCAACGCTGTTTCTTTTGCAATACGCTTCAAATCTGCAATGGTGTCATCCGGCAATTCCAAACCTTCACGGCGGAATTTCGCATCGTTGTTATTCTCGATCTCGCCCGGATAAAACACTTCGTCAAAGCCTTTCGCCAGCGGCACCGATTTGATTTCCTGCGTGTATGCTGCCATGCGCGCGTGAAATTGTTCAAGCGGCTGAAACTTGCTGATGTCCATCGCAATCATCAAATGGCCGCAGTTGCTGACTTCGTCGGTTTTGTACGGGCTGTGCACCGCTGACAAAAAGCCGCTGCCGGTCAACACGCCTGAGAGCATATCGACCATCGCGGCAATTGCGTAACCCTTGTGTTCGGCCATGGGCAGGATGATGCCGTCGATGGCTTCCTGCGGATCGGTGGTGGGTTCGCCCGCCTGATTAATCGCCCAGCCCAGTGGGATCGGCAGATTCTTGTTGCGCGCGAGATAAATTTTGCCGCGCGCAACGCCGGTGGCGGCCATGTCGACCACGAACGGCGCTTTGGATTCATCTGCTGCTACCGGCGCGGCAATCGAAAACGGATTGGTGCCGATGATTTTTTTGCGTCCGCCCCACGGCGCCATCGCCGGGCCGCCGTTGCTGGTGAGCATGGCCACGCAGCCGGTGGCAGCGACTCGGCGTGTGTAATACATGCAGGTGCCGAAGTGGTTGGAATTGCGCACGGCCACTGCGCCGAGGCCGTGGGCTTTGGCGCGTTTTATCGCTTCGTTGGTCGCCAGCATCGTCAGCACATGGCCCACGCCATCGTGGCCGTCGATCACAGCAATCGCGCCGGAATCGACCACGAACTCCGGCGTGGTGACTGGTTTCATCACGCCGTTGCGTATGCGATCCCGATACCAGCCGAGGCGCAGCACGCCGTGCGATTGATGCCCCCATAGATCGGCTTGCACCAGTGTGTCTGCAATCAGGCGCGCGTCGGCTTCCGGCACGCCGGCGCTAGCGTAGACGGCGGTGGCGAAGTCGATCAGGCGGGGCGCATCGATACGGTTTTCTGACATATTGATTTTTTTGAAATCTTAAATCAACGATGCCACATGCCGGGCAAATGCCTGTGTGCCCAATTTGCCGCCGATGTCCGGCGTACGTGTTTCCGGTTTTTGCAACGCGCTGTTGACGGCGCTGTCGATAGCCTTGGCGGCAGTGTCAAACTCGCTTCGTTTGTGGCGGATGCTCAGCCAATCGAGCAGCATGGCCGCCGACAGAATCAGCGACGTGGGGTTGGCCTTGTCTTGTCCAGCGATATCCGGTGCTGAACCGTGCTGGGCCTGTGCGCAGCAGGCGTCGTCGCCGGCCATGGTGGACGCGGCAAGGCCGAGGCCGCCGGAAATCTCGGACGCTTCGTCCGACAGAATATCGCCGAACATATTGCCGGTGACGATGCAGTCAAATTTATCCGGGTGGCGCACCAGGAGTGCTGCCATGGCGTCGACAATTTTTTCATCGAGTTCGACGTCGGGGTATTCCAGGGCGACCTTGCGCACTTCGCGCAGGAACAGGCCGTCGGAAATATGAAACACATTGGCCTTGTGCACCGCAGTGACTTTCTTGCGGCGCTTGCGTGCCCAGTCAAATGCCACTCGAGTAATGCGCTGGCACTGGCGCGCGGTGACTTTACGCACGGCGATGGCCATGTCTTCGGTGGGCATGAATTCGGCCTTGCCCATGAACATATTGCGATCGCTGTAAAAGCCCTCGGTGCACTCACGGAAAATCACCAGATCAATCGGCTTGCCGGTCAGCCCCACGCCCATGCGCGAGATAGCGGGGCGGATGTTGGCAAACAAATCGAGCTTGGTGCGAAATTCGCCGGACGGATTGATGCCGCCCTGTTCGCGCGATGGATATTGCAGATGATCGACCGGGCCAAGAATAATACCGGGCGCCGTGCGCGCGGCTTCCATCAC
>JAYUAH010000161.1:0-2322 GCA_043741415.1 Betaproteobacteria bacterium | reverse complement strand
CACGAGCCAAATCACCAGCGGCGTTTTGCCGGTGCCGCCCACGCTGATATTGCCGACCACGATCACCGGCACCGGCAGCGTTTCCGTCGGCAGCAGCCCTGCGCGATACAAGCCGCGTCGCAGCATCACCGCGGCAGCAAACAGCCACGACAGCGGCACGAGCAGGAACGTCAACCCGGTAAAGCGCGTCCAGGCTACCGGGTAGCTGAACATCAACGCCGCCGTTTACTTCTTGTTGGTCTGTATGGTGAAGGCGATCTTGCCGTAGCCGGCGAACTGGGCGGCTTCCATCACGCGGATCACGGATTGGTGCGAGGCCTGCGCATCGGCGCTGATGGTAATCACCGGATCCTTGTTGTCGCCGGCGGCGCGTTTCAGTTCCGCGGCTAACGCTTCACGCGAGGTGTAGGTGTGTGCTGTTTTGTTGACCACGTATTTGCCGCTGGCGTCGACCGCGATGTCGATTTGATCGACGCGCTCCGGCGGCCGCGATGACTCCGCCGTCGGCAAGTTGATTTGCAGCTCATTTTGCTTGGTGTAAGTGGTGGTGATAATCAAAAAGATCAATATCACCAGCAGCACGTCGATCAACGGAATGAAGTTGATCTCCGGTTCCTCGCGGAACGCATGGGTGCGGAATTTCATTGGCGTTTACGCTTACGCTTGCCGTTCGCCGTGCAGCACTTCGACCAGTTTGGTGCCCTGCATTTCCATATCCAGCAAGATGTTGTCGATTTTGCCGCGGAAGTGGCGATAGAAAATCATGCTCGGTATGGCGACCACCAGACCGAAGGCGGTGTTGTAGAGCGCAATCGAAATGCCGTGCGCGAGCTGCGTCGGATTGCTGTTGCCGGTCGGCGATGTGGCACCGAAAATTTCAATCATGCCGATCACCGTGCCAAACAGGCCCAGCAGCGGTGCAATGGCGGCAATGGTGCCGAGCGTCGTAAGAAACCGCTCTAGATTGGCCGCCACGGCGCGCCCCGCTTCTTCAATAGATTCCTTCACCACTTCCGGCGAGGATTTGATGTTCTTGATGCCCGCGGCCAGCACTTGGCCCAGCGCGGAGCCGTCGGCGAGCTTGGTGAGACTGGCGGGGCTGGCGCCGTTTTGCCGATACTCCTGCACCGCGTGCGTGAGCAAGCCTGCCGGCATGACCACGCTCGCGCGCAACGACCACAGACGCTCCGCGATAATCGCCAACGCAATAACCGAGGCAACAATCAGCGGCCAGATCGGCCAGCCGGCCGCTTGGATGATCGAAAACACTGGATAAACTCCTTGAGAAAATTTCGCGAACTTTATAGTGCAATAGGGTTTTCAGCAAGTTGATGACATCGTGAAGCACGCGAGGTGAGGCGTCAGGCGAACGCTGTGCGTTAGCGCCATTGCTGATGGTTGACGCGCTTTATAGTCTGCCGTATCAGCGGCTTACGCAGTTTTCCACAGTACCTGTGGATAAACCTGTGTGCAGTCTGTGTGAAGTCGGCCTAAGTCGTGTTGCGGAAAAGAGAATTTATTCTTGCCTAGTAAACAGCCATATAAAAATATTGTTTAAAAACAAATACTTACGATAATTTCCCTAGGGCTGCCCGGAAAAGCTTTTTTACAACAAGGACTTGTGCCCCGCTTGTGGATGACCTCACTCGTGCGTACTGAAATTTCTCCTTTAAATCAAGGCGAAATCGCAAGGCAAGCGTTTAAAATCGGCGCATGGCCTTATTCGATGACAACCCTTCTTTATTCGCTGCGCCCGCCACTGGCGCACCCGTAATTTCGGTCAGCGAACTCAATCGCCGGGTGCGTGCGGCGATTGAGCAGAATTTACCGCTGACGTGGGTGGCGGGCGAAATTTCCAATCTGCGCCGCTATGACTCCGGTCATTGGTATTTCACCTTGAAGGACGCGTCCGCACAGGTCGATTGTGTGATGTTCCGCCACAAGGCGCAGCATGTCGATTGGCAGCCCACCGACGGCATGCGCGTGGAAGTGCGCGCGGCGGCGACGGTGTACGAGGCGCGCGGCAAATATCAACTCAATGTCGAAGCCATGCGCCGCGCCGGGCTCGGTGCGCTGTATGAGGCGTACGAAAAGCTCAAAGCCAAGCTCGAAGCCGAGGGCTTGTTCGCGGACGAGCGCAAGCGAGATCTGCCCGTCTTCCCGCGTGCCATCGGCGTGGTGACGTCACGCGATGCCGCTGCGCTGCGCGATGTGTTAACGACCTTAAAGCGCCGCATGCCGACGATCCCCGTGGTGATTTATCCCACGCCGGTGCAAGGCGAAGGCTCAGCAGCGAAAATCATGCAGGCTATCGCTACGGCG
>JAYUAH010000160.1:0-2325 GCA_043741415.1 Betaproteobacteria bacterium | reverse complement strand
CGCCCACCGCTGCGATTCGATTGATACTCAACACGGAACAGACAACGCCGCACGAGCCGCGGCGTATCGTGAAAGAAGACGCGCGTTATTTTCACCAGATCAAAATCGCCAACAAGTGGCAGGACGTGTGCGAGTTCACGTTGGAAGCCATGCCGCCGATCGACCGCGAACTGGCGAACTGGTATACCAGCGCACATCCGCAGTCGCATTTCAAAAACCGCTTGCTGGCCGCGCGTGCGGCGTCCAACGGTGGACGTGTGACATTGCTCAACGACGAGTTCGTCATTCGCGACGCTAACGGTCATGCCCACAAACAAATCCTGCACACACCGCAAGCATTGCTTGAGGTGCTGGCAGAACATTTCGCGCTGCACTTTGATGCGGCTACGCGATTCGGCCCGCCGGGCTCGCCGTGGCCGGTTTGAGTGATGGCGTGGAGTTATAAAAAATTCAATAAAATCAAATAGTTACATAATTCGATGAAACACTGTCAAAACCCTCATGTCTCATTCGACGCGTATGCCGGCGTCCTGGATCACATTCGCCCAGCGCTGTAGTTCGCTGTTGATGAACGCGGCAAATTGCTCGGGTGAATTCCCCACCGGTATCGCGCCTTCGCTCAACAGCCGCTCGCGCAATTCCGGCGCACGCACCGCCTTGGCGATTTCCGCATTGAGTTTGTCGATGATCGCGCGCGGCGTGCGCGCCGGTGCGAGCACGCCGTACCACGACGTCACGTTGTAACCCGGCACGCCGGATTCCGCGATGGTGGGTACGTCCGGCAGCGGTGTGATGCGCGTGGCCGAAGTCACGGCGAGTGCGCGCACACGGTTGGCGCGTATCTGCGGCAGCATCGATAAAGCGCTGTTGAACAGCAGTTGCACCTGCCCACTCAGCAAATCGGTAAGTGCGGGCCCGGTGCCTTTGTAGGGCACGTGCTGCAGTTTGATTTTCGCCATGGCGTTGAATAGTTCCACCGACAGATGGGCGATGGAGCCGGTGCCCGATGAGGCATAGTTGACTTGCCCGGGACGCGATTGTGCAAGCTTCACCAAATCGCTTATGGATTTCGCAGGCAACGCATTGTTAGCTACCACCACCAGCGACGCCGAAGCAATCTGGCTCACCGGTGCGAAATCCTTCACCGGATCGTACGGCAGCTTGGCTTGCAATGCCGGATTGGTGCCGTGACTGCCCACACCGCCGAGAAACAGCGTGTAGCCGTCGGGCGCGGCACGCGCGGCGATTTCCGTGCCGATGTTACCAGCAGCACCCCCGCGATTGTCGATCACCACTTGTTGGCCGAAGGCATCGGTGAGCTTCTGACCAATGACGCGCGCCATCACGTCGTTGCCGCCGCCGGGCGGGAACGGCACGATGAAGCGGATCGGGCGCGTGGGATAGTTTTGCGCGTGCGCCAGGCTGGCTGCCGCAGTGACGAGCAACGCAATCAGTAGTTGCGGGCGCATGGCAGAGACTCGTTGGATCAAATGAGTGAATGATTTTATAGGTATCTGCCGTTGCTTGCGAATAGCTTTGCGCTATGGCATCGTGACAGCACTATTGATGCGGTCGAAATGAAGGGCTCCGCTCGAACGGGGTAAAGACTTTATCGCGCTGGGTCAATATTTTCTCAATCTTTTGAGGCGCCGTATGAAAACCCAACTCGTCACCATTCAAACCGACAACATACCCATCGACGGCGCGTTGCATGAACCGGATGGCGAAGTGAAAGGCGCCGCGCTGTATTTCCACGGCAACACCATGAATTTTTACACCGGCGGTGCGCGCTTTTTGCCGCCTGCGCTGACGGAACTCGGGCTTGCCGTGCTTGCGTTCAACCGTCGCGGCCACGACATACTCACCACGCGCTTGAGCCGTGCGCCGGAGGGCGGCGCGTTTCAAACCATACCCGAATCGATTGCCGACAATCGCTTTGCGGCGCAGTGGTTGGCGGCGCGTGGATTTGCCAATCCGGTGATCATCGGCCATAGCAACGGCGGCATGCTGTCCACGCGCCACGTGGCCGATCACCCGAACACGCCGGCGCTGGTGTTGTTGTCGGCAGGGCGCGGCGGCGCGGGGCAGGATACGTCGGGCAGCAAGGAGAGATTATTTGCCGTGGGTAAGTTGGATGAGTTAACCCAAAAGGCACGCGATCTGGTTGCCGCCAGCCGTGGCCGCGAACTCATGTTCATGCCGGGCTGGTGGTATGTGATCAGCGCGGAAAGTTTTTTGGATCGCATCGTCAACGTGCCGGATACGATTGCGCTGGCGGCGCAAATCAAATGCCCGGTGCTGGCGATCCGCGGCGACAAAGAAGAG
>JAYUAH010000159.1:0-2331 GCA_043741415.1 Betaproteobacteria bacterium | reverse complement strand
CGCAATGGCACGGCTTGCTGGCGCCGCGCGGCGTGCCGCGGCCCATCGTTGAAAGGCTGCATCGCGATATCGTCAAAGCCATCCAAAAACCCGACGTGGCGGCGCGGCTGGCGCTCGACGGCACCGAAGGCATTGCGAGTTCGCCCGAGCAATTTGCGGCGTTCCTGAAAGCCGAGCGCGAGCAGTGGGGCAAGGCGGCGAAAATCGCGAATATAAAAAACGATTAGAAAAGCACTGAACGAATCCTTCGACAGGCTGAGGACGAACGGTTTACAAAATATTCGTTCGCCCTGAGCTTGTCGAAGGGTGAACGGATATTTTACTAGTCGCGTCGCCGCTGCCGCAACAAAAATTCCAGCGTAATTTGGGCACAACGATCCGGATCCGTCGCCCCCACATGATACCCATCCACCGGCAGCGCCACGATTTGCGCCTGCGGTAATTTCTCGCGATACACCTCGATGTCCGAGCGGCTGTAGCCGCGACGTGGTGACTCGGTGGTGAGCACCAGCGCCGGACATTTCACTTCGTGCAGCGTCGCACCGACATCAATGTTGCTGACCCAGCGCATGTAGGCGCGCGCGGTTTCGATGCGCGTGGCCCCCATCAAATTCACCCACCACTCGAAGCCTTCCGGCGGCATGCGACTACCCAAGCGCGGCGGCATGGTTTCGCGCGCCCAGCTTTTCACGCCGTGCGCTTCCATGTGCGCGAGCCATCCACTCGGCTGCGGTGGATCGAGCGGCACCGACGCCAGCGTAATCGTTTTCACCCGCTCGGGCTGCAACCGCGCGAGTTCGATGGTCACCAGCCCACCGCTCTTTGCGCCCATCACATGCGCGCGCCCGCCGCCGAATTCGGTGATGAGCTTGGCCGCGTGCTCGACAAAGTTGTGCGTGCTGAACGCCGATTCATGGGGCACCGCGCTCGATTGCCCAAAGCCCTGCTGATCAAAACGAATCACGCGATAGTGCCGCGCCAAGTGCGGCACCCACGCGCGCCACGCCGGCGTGCTTTCAGTGAAGCCGTGCACCATCAGTACCGTTTCCGGCGTGGTCCACGGATCGGTGTAATCGTTGATTTCGTAAAACAGTTTGCAGCCGGAAATGTCGATATAAGGCATCACATGGTATTATTGTAAGTATTTATTTTTAAACACTTTTTTTATTGTCGCCCTTGGATGATCTTCGCCCACTTTGCAATGTCGGCGCGAATCACCGCATCGAATTGCGCAGGCGTGTTGCCGACCGCGTTCGCACCTTCACCGGCCAGCACTGCATTCATATCGGGCGAGCGAATTATTTTTACCAGCTCGTGATTAAGCCGCGCGATGACCGGCTTGGATGTGCCCGCCGGCGCGAGTATGCCATTCCAGCCGCGCGCTTCGAACCCCGGCAGCGTATCGGCAATCGGCGGCACCTCGGGCAACGGCGCAATGCGATGCTTGCCGCCCACGCCCAGCGCGCGTAGGCGGCCGGACTTCATGTGCGGCGCCACGCTGCTCACCGAGCCGATCATGTAAAAATCGACTTCGCCGGACAGCAGCGCGGTGAGCGCCTGCGGCGAACCCTTGTATGCCACTTGCGTAAATTTCACCCCCGCCATGAGGCCGAACAAATCGGCCGCCAGCGCGCCCATGCTGCCGGCACCGGTGGAGCCGTGATTCATCTGACTCGGTTTCGCCTTCGCCAGTGCGATAAATTCCGCTACCGAACGCGCGGGCAATTGGGCGTTGACGATAAATACCGGCGCCACCGCACTGACCATGGTGATCGGCGCGAACGCCGTGGCGGTATCGTACGGCATATCGGGAAACAACGTCGGATTCACCACGTGCGATGGAAACACCATCAGCAGCGTGTAACCGTCGGGCGCGGATTTGGCGACCATCTGCGAGCCGACAATGCCGCTTGCGCCCGGCCGGTTGTCAATCACCACCTGCTGGCCCAGCGCATCGCTCAACTTGGGCGCGAGGTGGCGCGCGAGTATGTCAGTGACGCCGCCCGCACCGCTGGGAATGATGAGCCGCACGGGACGTGACGGATACGGCTGCGCTGCCGCCAGCACGGTCATTGTCAACAACACGGCGCTGCCAACCCCGCGCAAATTTCGCGTCGATCGCGATGGTTTCATGAACCACACTATAACCCCGAACCTCCACTAGCCGGAACGCCCCGCTTCGCGTACCCTACGTCTTTCTTCGAGGAGCACGCCTATGAAACTCACGCTCTGCTACGCCCCGCAAACCTGCGCCACGGTGCCGTTTATCACACTCACCGAAGCGGGCGCAGATTTTGAAGTCATGAATCTCAATTCGCGCTCCGGCCAATT
>JAYUAH010000158.1:0-2333 GCA_043741415.1 Betaproteobacteria bacterium | reverse complement strand
CCTCAACGCGCAAGTGCTCAAGGTATTTCCGCAAGCCGGCAGCCTGCGCGCGGCGGATGTGTTGCGCTGGCCCGGCATACTGGGCGCGGACACGCTGCCGGCGGAAGCCGTGCGCACGGCCTGCCGCGAAGTCACCGCCGAAGCCCTCGCCGAATTCATGGCGGCACGTGCGCGCGAAGGCGCAAAGTTAAGAGACGCGATATTCGAACACGCCGCCGCCATCGAACAACGCGTGACCGCTGTCGCGCCGCGCCTGCCGGCGGCGATCGCGGCGTTTCAGGAAAAACTCTCACAGCGCCTGAAAGAAGCGCTGGCCAACGCCGACGACGAACGCATTCGCCAGGAAGTGGTGCTCTATGCCGGCAAGATCGATGTCGACGAAGAACTCACACGCCTCAAAACCCACATGGCCGAGCTGCGGCGCATCCTGGGCAAAGGCGGCGCCGCCGGCAAACGGCTCGATTTCCTGATGCAGGAACTGAATCGCGAAGCCAACACCCTCGGCGCCAAAGCCGCGGACATCGAGATCACGCAGGTGTCGATGGATTTGAAGCTGTTGATCGAACAAATGCGCGAACAAATACAAAATATCGAATAAATGAGTTGAGGGTTTAGAGTTTGGAGTAACCCCCGCTGCACGGCACAGCCCTCTAAACTTCATACACCACACACTCAACCCTTAACCCTCAACTCCCAACATGTCCGGCAACCTGCTCATCGTCAGCGCCCCCTCCGGAGCCGGCAAAACCAGCCTGGTGGCAGCGCTGCTGGATGCCGATCCGCGCGTGAGCAAATCGGTGTCGTTCACCACGCGCGCGCCGCGCAACGGCGAAGTGAACGGCCGCGAATACAATTTCGTCAGCGTCGCACAGTTTGAAAGCATGCGTGCGGACGGTGAATTCGTCGAAAGCGCGCTGGTGCACGGCAATCACTACGGCACGTCGCACAAGTGGATGAGCGCGCGCATAGCCGAAGGGGTCGACATCCTGCTCGAAATCGACTGGCAGGGCGCGGCCCAGGTGCGGCGCGTACACACGGACGCGGTGGGTATTTTTATTTTGCCGCCGTCCTACGCGGCGCTGCTGTCGCGCTTAACCGGCCGTGCCACTGACGCCCCCGCGGTGATCGCCCAGCGGCTGCACAACGCGCGCGAGGAAATGGCCCATCTATTTGATTTTGATTATGTTATTATCAACCAAGACTTCGACCTCGCAGCCCAGGAACTGAGTGCCATTGTGGTTGCCGAACGGCTCAAGCGCGCACGTCAGGTCGCACGCAACCAAGCCCTCATCGACCAATTGCTGCGCCCGAGTATTCCAACACCACCGACCAACCCGTAACCACCCGTAATTAACCCACCGGATACCCCTATGGCACGCATCACCGTTGAAGATTGTCTGAAACGCATGCCCAACCGCTTCGAAATGGCGCTGGCGGCAACCTTTCGCGCCCGTCAGATCGCCAATGGCTCGCAGCCCATGATCGAAGCCAATCGCGACAAGCCGACCGTGATCGCGCTGCGCGAAATGGCGGCGGGCAAGTACGGCGCGGAAATTCTGGTCAAGGCGTCTGCCTGAGCACCTTGATGCACAGCGAATGATGAACGCTGCCGCTTAAGCGCCCCGCCGGCGCCACGGCCTTTCATCATTCGGGTTGCTCATACGCCGCTCACTTTCCGGCATGCCCGAAGCCGCGACACTGTTCGAGGACTGCGCCGGCTACCTCAAGCCGGACGATATCTCGCAGCTTAAATCGGCGTATCAATTCAGCGAAGCGGCGCACCACGGCCAGTTTCGCGACTCCGGCGAACCCTACATCTCGCATCCGCTGGCGGTCGCCGGCATTCTTGCACAGTGGCACCTTGATGCGCAGGCGCTGACCGCGGCACTGTTGCACGATGTGATGGAAGACACCGCCGTCACCAAGCACGATCTGCTCAAAACCTTTGGCAAGCCGGTGGCGGAACTGGTCGACGGCGTTTCCAAACTCGACAAAGTCGAGTTCGAGACGCGCGAGGCCGCGCAAGCCGAGAATTTCCGCAAGATGCTGCTGGCGATGGCGCGCGACGTGCGCGTGATTCTCATCAAGCTCGCCGATCGCTTGCACAACATGCGCACGCTCGACGCGGTGCCACAAGCCAAGCGCGAACGCGTGGCCAAAGAAACGCTGGAAATTTATTCGCCGATCGCTAACAGGCTGGGCTTGAGCGGGCTTTACTACGAATTGGAAGATTTGGGTTTCAAATATTTGCACCCGAATCGCTTTGCCGTATTGGAAAAAGCGGTCAAAGCCGCGCGCGGAAATCGGCGCGAAGTGGTCGGCAAGATTCTCGA
>JAYUAH010000157.1:0-5605 GCA_043741415.1 Betaproteobacteria bacterium | reverse complement strand
TCAACACCGAGCCTTCGAGCGACACGCGGTTCATGTAGAGCGCTTCAAAAACAGCGTTCAGCGTCCACTCGGTCACTTGCTCGCAGCGCTCGATGGTGTGATCGCCATCCATCAGCACTTCGGGTTCGACGATGGGCACCAGACCCGCTTCCTGACAAATCGCCGCGTAGCGCGCGAGTGCGTGGGCATTCGCGGCGATGGCGGTGGAACTCGGAATGTCGGCGCCGATGTCGATCACCGCGCGCCACTTGGCAAATTTTGCGCCGAGCTTCACGTAATCCGCGCAGCGCTTGGGCAAATTGTCGAGACCTTCGGTCACGGTTTCGCCCGGACAAAATGCCAGCGGCTTTGCGCCTGCGTCGACTTTGATGCCGGGCAACACGCCGTTTTTGTTGAGCAGATCAACAAACGATGTGCCATCCGCCGATTTCTGGCGCAGCGTTTCGTCGTAGAGAATCACGCCGCTGATGGCGTCGCCGACGCCTTTGGTGGTGAACAGCAGGTCGCGATAGGCACGGCGATTTTCTTCGTTATTTTCGACGTTGATGCTGGTAAAGCGATTGCCGATGGTGCCGGTGCTTTCATCGGCGGCGAGTATGCCTTTGCCCGGCGCGAGCATGGCTTTGGCGATTGCGATCAAATCGTTCGTAGACATAATTTTCCTTTAAAGTCAAATACTTATAAATTTATGCGGCGTGGTCCCGAGGCCGATTTTACTACCGCGAGCGCGTCACATCACGCTTGCCGATGCTCGCCAACTTTCACCACCTTCATCGTATTGGTGCCGCCGGCTTTGCCGAACGGTTCGCCGATGGTGAGCACAATGTAGTCACCGTTTTGCACGACGCCGCGCTTTAACAGTTCATCTTCGGCCAGGGTCAGTGCGCGTTCGGGATTGCGCGCGCCTTTGAACATGACCGGGTACACGCCTTTGAACAACGACACACGGCGGCGCGTTTCTACCACCGATGACATCGCGTAAATCGGTACCGCTGTCGACAAGCGCGACATCAACAGCGGCGTTTTGCCGCTTTGCGTGAGCGCCGCAATCGCCTTGATATCCAGATTGTTGGCGGTGAACACGGCGGCACGTGCGATGGCTTCTTCGACTTCACTGGGTGGACCGCGGCGCACGCGCTCGTTGAGCGTCGGATCTTCCTTCTCGGCCTCCACGCACACGCGCGCCATGGCGGCCACGGTTTCCACCGGGTATTGCCCCGCCGCGGTTTCCGCGGACAACATCACCGCGTCGGTGCCGTCGAGCACCGCGTTAGCCACATCCGAAACTTCCGCGCGTGTGGGAATCGGATTGCTAATCATCGACTCCATCATTTGCGTGGCGGTGATCACCAACTTGTTTTTTTCGCGCGCGGCACGAATCATGCGTTTTTGCAGCGCGGGCACCACCGCGTCGCCCACCTCCACCGCAAGATCGCCGCGCGCCACCATGATGACGTCCGACGCATCGATGATTTCATCGAGTGCGTCGATGGCCTCGGCGCGCTCGATTTTCGCCACCAGCAGGCTGTTGCCGCCCGCCTTTTGCATCAAATCACGCGCCCATTTCATGTCGGCGCCCGAACGCGGAAACGAGATGCCGAGATAATCAGCTTTCAGTTCGGCGGCAATTTTGATGTCTTGTTTGTCTTTCTCGGTCAGCGCCGGCGCGGTGAGTCCGCCGCCTTTACGGTTGATGCCCTTGTTGTTGGACAAGGGGCCGCCCTGTTCGACCACGCAGTGGATGCGCGAACCCTTGACCGACGACACGCCGAGCACAATGCGGCCGTCGTCCAGCAGCAGCGTGTCGCCGGTGTGCACATCGTTCGGCAGATTCACATAATCGAGGCCGACAATGTTTTTATCGCCCAGTTTGCACTCGGCATCGAGCACAAATTTCGCACCCGCTTCGAGCTCGATTTTGTTATCTTTGAATTTGCCGATGCGAATCTTGGGGCCTTGCAAATCCACCAGCACGCCCACGGCACGCCCGGCTTTGCCGGCGAGCATGCGCACCATTTTCACACGCGCGCGGTGTTCGTCGGGCGTGCCGTGCGAGAAATTCATGCGCACCACATCCATCCCGGCGGCAATCATGCGCTCGAGCGTTTTGCGATCGGTGGACGCTGGGCCGAGCGTGGCGACAATTTTAGTGCGGCGTTTCATCGGGTATCCGGCGTGAGTTGCAGAGCGGTTAAGTTTAGCGTGCCAATATTACAAAATGGGAGACAAACTGAGCGCGCGTTGCTCCAGCACCTCAACCGCGGGCAGCTTGCGGCCTTCCAGAAACTCAAGAAACGCGCCGCCGCCGGTGGAGATGTAGGAGATTTTGTCCGCGATGCCGTACTTGGCAATCGCCGCCAGCGTATCGCCGCCGCCGGCAATGGAAAACGCCTTGGCGTTGGCAATCGCTTCGGCTATAACTTTGGTGCCGCCGGCGAATTGATCGTACTCAAAAACGCCGACCGGGCCGTTCCACACCACGGTGCCCGCGGTGCTGATAATGTTCGCCAGATGGGCGGCTGCTTTGGGACCGATGTCGAGGATCATGTCGTCGGCGCGCACTGCCCCGGCATCGACACGATTGGCGCGCGCCATCGCCGCCAATTCATTGGCCACGATCACGTCTTCGGGCAAGGGCACCTGCGCGCCGCGCGCTTTCATCATGTCGATAATTTCGTGCGCTTCGGTCACCAGATTGGGCTCGGCCAGCGAGCGACCAATGCGTATACCCGATGCGAGCATGAACGTATTCGCAATGCCGCCACCGACGATCAACTGATCCACCTTCGCCGCCAGCGATTTCAAAATCGTGAGTTTCGAAGACACCTTGGAGCCTGCAACAATCGCCACCAGCGGACGCGCCGGATGGCTCAGCGCCCTGCCCAGTGCGTCCAGCTCGGCCGCCATCAGCGGGCCGGCGCAGGCGATCTTTGCATACTTCGCAATGCCATACGTGGTGGCTTCCGCGCGGTGCGCGGTGCCGAACGCATCATTGACATACACGTCGCACAACGCCGCCATCTTGCGCGCCAGCGCGTCGTCGTTTTTCTTTTCGCCGGGGTTTACCCGGCAGTTTTCGAGCATCACCACTTCGCCGGGCTTGACGTCGACACGCTCAACCCAATGCGTGATCAAACGCACCGGCACACCGAGCATTTCGCTCATGCGTTTGGCGACCGGCGCGAGCGAATCCTCTGGCTTCAATTCGCCTTCGGTGGGACGGCCCAGATGCGAGGTCACCATCACCGCGGCACCCGCTTTCAGTGCAAATTCAATGGCCGGCACCGAGGCGCGGATGCGCGTGTCTTCGGTGATGTTGCCGGCATCGTCCTGCGGCACATTCAGATCGGCGCGGATGAACACGCGTTTGCCGGCGAGTATTTGGTCAGTGAGGCGTAGGAATGTCACGTCAAAACCTTAAGGTCAAGTTCTTCACCGCAAAGGCGCAAAGACGCGGAGGAAACGCAGAGAAAAACATTGATGTTCTTTGCGAGTGTTCTCTGCGCCTTTGCGTCGTTGCGTCGTTGCGGTGAAGTATTTTGTTTTCTTGTCTTTGCGTTCTACTGCTTCGCCACCACTCGCACCATCTCGCACACCTTGCTCGAATAGCCCCATTCGTTGTCGTACCACGACACCACTTTGACGAAGGTGCTGTCGAGCGCAATGCCGGCTTCGGCATCGAACACCGAGGTGCAGGTTTCATCACGAAAATCGGTGGAGACGACTTTCTCTTCGGTGTAGCCCAGAATGCCCTTCAACGCGCCCTGCGATTGCGCTTTCATTTCGGCGCAGATTTCTGCGTAGGTCGCGGGCTTGTTCAACTCAACCGTCAAATCCACCACCGAAACGTCCGAGGTCGGCACACGGAACGCCATACCGGTGAGCTTTTTGTTGAGTTCGGGTATCACCACGCCCACCGCTTTGGCCGCGCCGGTGGACGACGGAATAATGTTTTCGAGTATGCCGCGGCCGCCGCGCCAATCTTTGTTGGACGGGCCGTCGACGGTTTTTTGCGTCGCCGTCGCTGCATGCACCGTGGTCATCAGGCCGCGCTTGATGCCCCATTTGTCGTTGAGCACTTTGGCGACCGGCGCAAGACAGTTCGTGGTACACGACGCATTGGAGATGATGGCCTGCCCAGCGTACGATTTATCGTTCACGCCAAACACAAACATCGGCGTGTCGTCTTTCGACGGCGCAGACATGATGACTTTTTTCGCGCCTGCTTTGAGATGTTTTTCCGCCGTGGCTTTGTCGAGAAACAAGCCGGTGGCTTCGATCACGATATCGGCGCCGACTTCGTTCCATTTCAGTTCGGTCGGGTCACGCAATTGCGTGAGGCGGATTTTTTTACCGTTGACGATGAGCGTGTTGCCCTCAACGCCTATCGTGCCCTTGAATTTACCGTGCACCGAATCATGCTTCAGCATGTAAGCGAGGTAATCCGGCTCCAGCAGGTCGTTGATGCCGACGATTTCGATGTCCGGAAAATCCTGCGCCGCCGCGCGAAACACCATGCGTCCGATGCGTCCAAAGCCGTTGATGCCTATTTTAATTGCCATGACTCACTCCTAAAAATATTCAATAAAAACAATAAGTTACAATATTGATTTGACCTTGGCGGCGACGTTTTCCGCAGTAAAGCCAAACAACTTGAACAGTTCACTCGCAGGTGCCGATTCACCGTAGCGGTCGAGGCCCACCACCGCGCCTTCGAGGCCCACATACTTGCGCCAGAAATCGGTAACGCCCGCTTCGACCGCGACTCTCGGTATGCCGTTGGGTAGCACACTCGCGCGATAGGCCGCGTCTTGCCGGTCGAACACGGAAGTCGACGGCATCGACACCACACGCACCGCGATGTTCTCCGCGGCCAGCAGCTTTTGCGCTTCGACCGCGAGTGCCACTTCGGAACCGGTGGCAATAATCACCGCTTTCGCCGTGCTACCACTGGCTGCGTCTGACAACACATAACCGCCGCGTGCCACATCGGCCAATTGTGCGGCGCTGCGTTTCTGGAACGGCAAATTCTGCCGCGAGAACAGCAGGCTCGACGGGCCATCGCGCCGCTCAATCGCCGCGGTCCACGACACCGTCGATTCATAGGTATCGCAGGGCCGCCATACATCCATGTTGGGCAGCATGCGCAGCGTCGCCGCGTGTTCCACCGGCTGATGCGTCGGACCGTCTTCACCAAGGCCGATGGAATCGTGCGTGTAGACAAACACCACGCGCTGCTTCATCAGCGCCGCCATGCGCAGCGCGTTGCGTGCGTAGTCGGAGAACGTGAGGAACGTCGCCACGTACGGAATAAAACCGCCATAAAGTGCCAACCCGTTGGCCATCGCCGACATACCAAATTCGCGCACGCCGAAGAAAATGTAATTGCCGCCGCCGGTGCTACCCACCGCTTTCGAACCCGACCACCAGGTGAGGTTTGACCCCGCGAGATCGGCCGAGCCGCCCACCAAATCCGGCAGTCCCGGGGCCAATGCTTCAATCGCATTTTGTGAGGCTTTGCGCGTGGCAATGGTTTCGGCTTTGGTGTTGACCTCATTAAGCACTTTGGCGGCGTGATTTTTCCAATCGCGCGGCAATTCGCCCG
>JAYUAH010000156.1:0-2340 GCA_043741415.1 Betaproteobacteria bacterium | reverse complement strand
CCATTGAAAAAGCCAAGACTGCCGGCGTCGCTTGGGTGGGGGCTAAGTGGAGCAATCATGCAGGCCCAGCGTCACTGTATGCCAGCATGCCCGTGGCGCACAACATGATCGGGCTCTATCTCGCGGTGGGCAACGCCAATCATCTGCCGGCATGGGGCGGGCTTGATATGCTGTTGTCAACTAATCCGATTGCGATTGCGATGCCGGGCGAAGATGAGGCGCCGGTGATACTCGACATGGCAACCACCGTCGCGGCTTATGGCAAAGTCAAAACCAAAGCACAGCGCGGCGAGATGATGCCCGAAGGCTGGATGATGGATCGGCAGGGCCAGCCGCTGACCGACCCCAAGCGTTCACACGAAGGTTTTCTGCTGCCGATTGGCGGCTACAAGGGCTACGGCCTGGCACTCATGTTCGGCCTGCTTGCCGGCACGTTGAATGGTGCCGCGATGGGCCGTGGTGTCGTCGACTTCAATGCCGACGATGTGACACCCACCAACACCGGGCATTGCATCGTCGCGATCAACATCGAGGCGTTTCAGCCAGTTGCCGAATTCAAAAAGAGTGTCGATGCACTGGTGCGTGATTTGCGCAAATCCGAGCGGCTGCCCGGTGTGGATGAAATTCATATTCCCGGCGAAGGCTCGCACGCGGCGCGCGCGGATCGTTTGAAAAACGGTGTGCCGATGCCGCCGGCGTTGATGACGGCGTTAGACGCGCTGGCGGCAGAGCTGGGCATCACGCCGCTCGGAACATAGCGCCGATGCGTGGGTGCGTCGTAGGGTTGACGTTGATTGTGCTCGCGCCGCTGGCTTATTTGTTGTGGCTGCATGCGCCCATACCGCAGGACAAGGGCTATCACGTGCTGGCCGATGCGCGCACCTGCCTCGGCATACGCAACTTCAGCAACGTGGCCTCCAATCTGGCATTTTTTCTGGTGGGCACCATCGGCTGGGCGTGGTGTTACCGTTATCTCAAAACCGGTGCGCGGCTGGCGTGGCAGGTTTTTTTTGCTGGCGTGGCGCTGGTGTTTTTGGGGTCGGCGTACTATCACGCCGCACCCAACAACGACACCCTGATGTGGGACCGCTTGCCGATGACCTTCGCGTTCATGGGGCTGTTTGCCGCATTACTCAGCGAACATCTCGGCGCACAATTCGAGCGAGCGCTGCTGCTGCCCGCGCTGGCAATCGGTGTCGCCAGCGTGTTGTGGTGGCGTTACAGCGGCGATTTGCGGCTGTACGTCTGGGTGCAGGCAGCACCTTTGCTGGCGATACCGTTTGTGCTGGCGCTGTTCCCGGCGCGCTACACGCATCGGCGCTATCTGCTCTACGGCCTGGGTTGTTATGTGCTGGCCAAAATTTTTGAGCACTATGATGAACCGGTATTTGTGGCGACCGCGCAATGGGTGAGCGGGCACACGTTAAAGCATGTACTGGCGGCGATGGCGCCTCTGATGTTGTTACTGATGCTGCGGCAGCGAAAGGTATGTATTCCCCTTGACGCAAGCGGGTAGGGTGCGCCACAGTGCGCTGATGCCTATACAACCGTAGAGACCAACATGCTGCCAACGCCAAGCTTCCACCATGTGCATCTGAATTCCGTGAATCCTGATGCTGCGATTGCTTTTTACGTGCAGCAATTCGCGAGCACGTCCAAAACAACCTGGGGCGGCATGCCGGCGCTGCAAACGCCGACCAACGTGATGCTGCTGTTCGACAAAGTCGACCAAACGCCGCCGATAATGCCGCAAAGCGCGATCTGGCATTACGGCTGGCACGTGACCGACGTGCGTAAAAAACTCGCCGAGTACAAAACGTGCTCTGACGTGAAACTGATGCCGCTCTACACCGAAGCGCAAGGCGGCGGTTATGTCTACGTCAACAGCGATACCTGGCCGAACGTCGGCGATGTGCTGGGCCTTACCACGACGCAAATCGCCGAGGCCAAGGCCAAAGACATCAAGCCCAAAGGTGGCGGTGGATTTGCTTACATGCAGGCGCCCGATGGCACGCTGGTGGAATACATCGGCGATCATCCGGCCGAGCGTTTTAACCACGTACATATGTGGCAGCAAGATCCGTTTTGCGCGCAGCTCTGGTATGAAAAACATTTGAACGCACCGCCGATGGCGGGGCGCACAAGTCCTGTTCCCGTGACGGAAGCGACCTGCAAAGTGCCGCGCGGCGCGGATCGTACTTGGCCGTCGTTAGTGCAGGAAGGCATGTTTCGCACGCCGCGCGCGGGCGTGATGTTCGGTGATGTGGCGGTGCAATGGTACGCGCCGCAGAACAATGCACCGCTGATGCCGACGCGCGGACAGCGCTATGACCATCTCGC
>JAYUAH010000155.1:0-5620 GCA_043741415.1 Betaproteobacteria bacterium | reverse complement strand
TCGCCCGGTTGTGGCGACAACACCAGCGGGCGCGGTATTGACCCCAGCCCTGGCGCTGCACGCGCGCTGACGTCGGTGCCTGTAGGAATGGGGATGGTCTCGCGGTACCCCAGCGGCACATACGTCATCGAAATGCTGGTAGTCGTAATAGTCTCGATACGGTAACTTCCATCCAGCATATCGCCCACTTTGATCGCCACCGGCAAATCACCTTTGGTCAAAAACACCTGCGCCTGCCCATCCTGCATCAGACGTCCCGCGAAGCGATAAGGATTGGGCGGCGGCACTGGTGGCGGCGGTGGTGGTGGGGGCGGTGGTGGCACCGGTTTGGGCGGTGGCGGCTGCCAGGTCTGAAACCCAAAAATATCCTGCTTGGCTTTACCCAGCGGATCGCGTTCGGGCAGCGTTGCCGGCACCGCGACTTCGGCTGCCGCCTGTTTTGCGTCGCGGGTCGGCGCTGCGCCCGTCGCAGACTTTCCCGGCGGCACCGAAGCACGGTCGCGCGTTGCTACTGGCACGGTCGCGGGCTCCGGCGCAAACCAGGCCAATAGCCCCACACCAGCCAATGCAAGAATCAAGGCGATTTTTCGGTTTGCAGGTTTCATTGGCATGGAGAATTCGCAGCGGCACAAACACGTACGTTACTAACCGTTAGATTGTAGCGCATGCCAGTCGCTGCGCTGTGCGATGCGCCGTGAAATACCGGAGTCCACTTATGAATCGGTGCAAGCCGTTCAAGCAAACAGGGGCACTTCTACAGCCGTGCAATTGCAACGTCGAAGCACAAATCGGCTGCATTTATTCCGATCTCACAAGCGCTTATCCGAGGACCGATCGGAATAATCCGGCGCGGATCGCAACCATCATTGATGCCGTCGTCAACTGGACAGGTGGCACTTCGTGGGCAAAATCCGGCACGGCAATGCCCTGATGTTCTGCCTTGGGTTGGTCCGCCTGCTGACCCATTGTGATTTTTTTATCCAAGCACCTCGGCCGCTGCAATGCGAATTTGTCTGGCACTCGATCTAAGGCGTCCGAAAACTTTACATTGTCTACAAAGGTCTGCCTGATGCTGGAATGTGCGAAGTATACAAAACTCTTAAATACACAAGTTGTTTAAAATCAATAACTTATGTTAAAAATTCTGACCGCTTTCAAAAAATTTATTCATCCGTTGACGATCTCTTTACGGTTAATACCCGGATCAGACCAGCCTAAACGTGTCGAGAAATTTTACATGCAAAAAAACAGAAATTGCTTCAAAAAGATACGAACATTTTTAATAAATTATTATTATTAATAATCAATAACTTAAATACAAATAAGTCATTTGTAACTGCCGGCTTATTGTCGTGGTGATGGTTTATTACCCATCAATTCCAACAGCTACACCCTTCAATAGTGTCGGAAATCTTTACACTTCAGAATAATGATGGGTTTACGCGTTGACTACTCGAAAAAAAATGTCCCGCTAAATCAATATGTAAGGTCTATGTAAGTTGGTTTGGATATTTTTGGCATGAAAATTGCATGGTGTCAGTGGTATGGGACTGGTAACGGCGAATATCGCGATATGGACTTATATCTTTGTCGTACGCAAATCCAAGTACACATCGTGGATCAGTGAGAAACACGCTGCACATTAATCAGGGACCAAGCGTTCGGCGCCAAGCGCTACTACCGATGACATGAACTATTACCTAAGACCTAGGTGTTAGTCCCGATGATATAGACGCTAAGTGTTATAGAAAAAAACAATCGGAATCATTAATGTAGAAGCAAGTTTGAAGTAGCACCTGTCGCGCAGCGGTCATTTTGAAAAGGGGAGTTTCATCATGCATCAAATCATCGCGTCTTGCCTGCGTATTAGAGTCCTGTTGGTTGCAGCGGCTGCACTATTGCTCTTGGCCGGGATCTATAAAATCCGCGAGACACCGCTGGATGTCATCCCCGAATTTTCTCCCCTGTCCGTAGTGGTAAAGACCGAAGCGCTCGGTCTGTCGACCTCTGAGGTCGAATCGCTGATCACGGTGCCGATGGAGGCCGACCTGCTCAACGGCGTGCCGTGGCTCAGATCAATAGAATCCGAGTCGATCACCGGGCTCTCCTCCATCGAGATGTTCTTCCCGCCGGGCACCAATCTGCTGCGCGCGCGGCAAATGGTGCAGGAGCGCCTGGTGCAAGCGCATGCCTTGCCCAACGTCTCGGCGCCGCCGGTCATGCTGCAGCCGATCTCGTCGGCGAGCCGCATCATGCATGTCGGCATGAGTTCCAAGACGGTGTCGCTGATTGATATGTCGGTGCTGGCGCGCTGGACTATTGTGCCGCGGCTGGTGGGTGTGCCGGGCGTCGCGAACGTCTCGGTGTGGGGTATGCGTAACCGGCAACTGCAGGTGCTGGTCGACCCGGCAACGTTAAACGCCAAAGGCGTGACACTCGAGCAGATCGTCAAGACCGCCGGTGAATCGGTGTGGGCGTCGCCGTTGACCTTCCTCAACTCTTCCACGCCCGGCTCGGGCGGTTTCGTCGACACGCCTAACCAGCGGCTCGCGGTGCGCCACGTTTCACCGACCGCCACGCCGGAGACATTTGCCAAGGTGCCGGTCTACGGAACCTCCGTCGCCCTGGGCGATGTGACCAAGGTGGTGGAAGACAGCCATCCGCTGATCGGTGACGCGCTGTTGAAGGACGGTCCGGGCCTGATGCTGGTGATCCAGAAGCTGCCCGATGCCAATACTGTGGAAGTAACGCGCGAGGTGGAAGCGGCGCTTGCCGAGCTTGCCCCCGGCATGAAAGGGATCGAAGTGGACACCTCGATCTATCGGCCGGCCAGCTTTATCGAACGCGCCACCAAAAATCTGCATATTGCTGCGTTGGCGGCGGCGGTGCTGCTGGCCATCGCCTTGTTTGTACTGCTGGGCAACTGGCGTGCCGCGCTGGTCGCCGCGCTGGCGATCGCTTTTTCGCTGGTCGCTGTCGGCTTCGTGCTCGGCTGGCGCGGCGAAAACATCAACATGATGATCGTCGCGGGCCTGCTGGTGGCAATCGCCGTCATCGTCGATGATGCCATTCAGGATACCGAGCATATTCTGCGGCGATTGCGGGAGATGCCCGCGGGCGATGCCAACGCCTCGCGCCTAAGCGTGATTGGCAAGGCGGCGGTCGAGGTGCGCGGGCCGATGCTCTACGCGACCGTGATTATCATTCTGCTCGTCATGCCCATACTCTTCATGAGCGGACCGGCAGCCCGCTTCTTCGAGCCGCTGACCTGGTCCTACATTCTCGCGGTGGTCAGTTCATTGGTGGTTGCGCTGACGATCACACCGGCGCTGTGTGTCATGCTGCTTGCCGTGGCGGGACCGGGCGAATCCGCGACTACCGGTGTGGTGGCGGGTCTGCAGCGAATCTATAATCAATGGACCGGCTCCGGCGTCAATTCGCCGAAGATGATTTATGTCGTGGCCGGCGTGGCGGCGCTTGCAGGCTATCTGATCTGGACGCAGATGGAGCACTCGATGGTACCGGCGTTCAAGGAGACCGACGTGGTCATCGAATGGTCAGGCGCGCCGGGCACCTCTTTGCAAGCCACCAAGACGACGATCGCATCGCTGATTAAGGACGTGCGCGCCATTCCGGGCGTGCGCAACGCTGCGGCCCACATCGGTCGTGCCGTGCTGTCCGACGATGCAGCCGACGTCAATACGGCTGAAGTGTGGGTCAGCATCGGGCCCGAGGCCAACTACAAGGCGACGCTGGCGGCACTGGAGGCGGCGGTCGACGCCTATCCGGGCGTCGACGGTGAGGTGACAACCTTCCTCACCAAAAAGATGCGCGAGTCACTGACCGGTGGCGAAGACCAGATTACGGTACGCACCTATGGACACGATCTCAGTATCCTGCGCGGCAAAGCCGAAGAAATTCGCGCCCTCCTGTCGCAGATCGAAGGCATACGCGACGCAAAGGTCGACCTGCCGGACGACCGCACCACGATCGAGGTCAAGGTCGATCTCGACAAGGCGCGCAAATACGGACTGAAGCCGGGTGATGTCAGGCGCGCCGCCTCGGCGATGGTGTCGGGCATCATCGTGGGCGCGCTGTTCGAGGACCAAAAAGTTTTCGAAGTGGTGGTGTGGGGCGACCCGTCGGTGCGTGCCAATCTCGACGCCATCCGCAATATGCTGATCGATGCCGAAACACCCAAAGGCACGCAGGTCAGGCTATTTGAAGTTGCCGATGTGCGTACTGTATCTACCCCCGGTGTGATCCGCCGCCAGGGCGTGTCGCGGCGCATTGACATCGCTGCCGAGGTCAGTGGCCGCGACCTGGCCACCGTATCGCGTGAAGTTGCGCGGCGCATCAAAGACGTTCCATTCCCGTTCGAATACCACGCGCAGGTTCTGGGCGAGCACTTCGCGCGCCGCGATGCGGTCAAGTCGTTCGGCCGCTATATGGCCGCTGCCGCGTTGATCGCGTTTCTAGTGCTGCAGGCGGCGCTCGGCAGTTGGCGCCTTGCGACGCTGTCCGTGCTGAGCGTCCCGGTGATTTTGTTTGGCTGTTTGATTGGGGCACTACTCGATGGCGCTGTGTTCACTCTCGGCACTTTGCTCGGCTTTGCGGCCGTGTTGGCGCTGACCACGCGACAGGGCATCCAGCTCGTGCGGCATTTCCAGTCTCTGGAGCAAACGGAGGGTGTTGCCTTCAACCAGGCGCTGGTGCAGCGCGGCGTGCGAGAGCGCTTCACGCCGATAATCACCACGGTTGTCAGCCTGATTGCGGTGTCGCTGCCGTTCGTGGTGCTCGGGAATAACGCTGGCCTCGAAATTGCGCACCCGATGGCGGTCGCGATGATCGGTGGCAGCCTGGCGTCGCTGCTGGTGACCTTGTGCGGAATACCGGCGCTCTACCAGCGTTACGGCGCGCACTCAGTCGCCGGTCGCACGCTTGAACTCTCATCGCAACCGGCGTGAGCCTGCTCTGACATCCCAAAGACATCTTAATGGAGGCTGACATGTTGAAATTTGGTCAAGTAATCGGGTTTGCCGCTGTCTGCACCGCCTTGCTGTTTGCCGCGCCTGTTGCAATGTCGGCGGACGGCGGCGGCGGCACGAAGAAGAAGGCCGGGCCGGTACAGGTCGCAGCCATAGACGGCGCAAAGGTCAAGCAAGTCACACTGACCGAGAAGGGCGCCAAGCGCATCGATATACAAACCGCAGAAGTCGGCGCTGAGGGTTCGGGGCAATACGTGCCGTACAGCTCGGTGGTGTACGACACGAACGGCGGTGCCTGGGTCTATGCCCTTGTCAAGCCCCTTACTTTCGTCAGGCAGGAGATTGTGGTCAGTTCCATCAAGGGCGACAAGGCCTACGTGACGAGTGGCCCGTCCGCCGGAACCAAGGTTGTCGTTACCGGCGTCGCCGAGTTGTACGGGGCTGAAAAAGGTCTCGGCCACTAACCACATAGGGAGCACCTGGCCATGATGCGATGGATAGTAGAGTCGAGTCTGCGTTTTCGCGTCCTCGTCGTAGCAATCGGCGTGGCGCTGGTGTATATCGGGTCTGTCAAACTGCGCGATGTGCCGGTCGATGTGTTTCCGGAGTTTTCGCCGGTCAAGGTTGAAATC
>JAYUAH010000154.1:0-2343 GCA_043741415.1 Betaproteobacteria bacterium | reverse complement strand
GCAACATGGAAGGCGGCTGGCGCGCGGGCGCTGCGGACTTTCTGAATAGCTCCACCGATTACACCAAGTACATTTTCACCGCGAGCAGTGAACGTGCTGTTGTTGAGGCTGTGCCGGAACCCGCCAGCCTTGCGCTGATCGGCCTGGGCTTGGCCGGCATCGGATTTAGCCGTCGCAAACGCGCCGACTAAGTGGTATCCGTCGTCTAAAAAACCCCGCTGCGGCGGGGTTTTTTTATGAACGGTTTGCGGCGAGTGACTACGCCAGCAGCTTGAGTCGCTGCACTTTGCCCGATGGACCCTTGGGCAAATCATTCACGAACTTGATGAGCTTCGGTGTTTTGTATTTGCCGAGTTCGGCGATTGAAAACGCACGGAGTTCATCCACCGTGCAACGCGCGCCGGGCTTCAATACCACGCACGCCATGATTTCCTGACCGTAGTTGGCATCGGGAATGCCTACCGCAGCGGCTTCGAGCACGGCAGGGTGTCGCAACAGCGCTTCGTCGATTTCGCGCGGGGCGATGTTTTCGCCGCCTTTAATGATGAGCTCCTTGATGCGGCCGGTGACAAATACAAAGCCGTCGTCATCGAGATAACCGATGTCGCCGGTGTGCATCCAGCCGTCGGGTTCGAGGGTATTAGCGGTGTTGTCGGCGTCTTTGTAATAGCCCTTCATCACATTGTCGCCCCGGATCATCAGTTCGCCTGGCGTGTTCGGCGGCAGGTTGTTGTTGGTTTGCGGGTCGATCACTTTGGCTTCGTTTCCGTAGGCCTGGCCGGGGCTGCCGATTTTGCGTTGCGCTGGATCGTAGGGGTTGGTGAAGCACGGTGCGTTGGTTTCCGTCATACCGAAGGTTTCGATAATGCCGATGTCGAACTTGGCTTCGAAGGCGCGATGTTGCTCCGGCGGCAAGGGTGCTGAAGCCGAGCGGCAGAATTTCACGCGTGCGATATCGAGGCCGCGGTGGCGTGGATCGTCGCCGTTCAACAGATACGCAATGATGGTCGGCACCACGTTAATCCAGGTGCATTGATGGGTTGCCACCAAATCCCAGTAGTTCGACGCGCTGAAGCGGTGCGGCATCACCACGCTGCCGCCGTGCACCAGCGGTGCCACGGTGGTGACGATTTGTCCGTTAATGTGATACAGCGGCATCGCGCACAGCACGCGGTCGTGCGCGCTGAGTTGATGGGCTGAACTGGTGAATTCGCCGCCGGCGACCACGTTCTTGTTCGACAGCACACAGCCTTTGGGCTTGCCGGTGGTGCCGGAGGTGTACATCAATAATGCGTCGTCCTCTTCGCTGACCTCGGGCAAAGCGATGTCAGGTAATTCGGCCGCGTTGAAGAGGGTGGCGGCATCGGGGTCGATTACGATGACCGTAATGTCACGCGGGATTGGTTTGAGCGCTGCGGTTAATCGCTCGGAGAATTCTGCGCTGGTGAACACCACTTGGGTGTCGGAGTGATCGAGCACGTACGTCAGTTGAGACGGCTGCGCCAGCAGATTGAGCGGTGCGACCATGTAGCCCGCGTACATCACGCCGAGCAGCAACTGCGCGGTCTGATAACTGTTGTGCAGCATCAGCGCGACTTTGTCGCCTTTGGCGAGATTGAGGTTCGCCAGAAAGCGGCCGAGGTCGCGCGCGTTACCCTGCAACGCGCCGTAGCTGAGCGTGGCGCCGGTTTCGGGAGCGATCAGATAATTCGCCCGCGGCGTTTCGCGCGCGCGCAGGTCGACATAATGCCGAATGGTTCGCATTAAGAAATATTGAATAAAAACAAATAGTTACGATTATTTAGCTAACAGCGATAGCGGGCGCGATAGGCGCCAAAAATTTCATCCGGCGACGGCTCGCGCGGCGCAATCGGCCGCACGATGCGCGTGATGTTCATGAAATGTTTGTAATTCAAATTGTCGGAGAAGCTGTTGCCGCCCCAAGTGCCGCAGCCCATGGTCAGCGAAAACGGCAGGCCGTTGTCAAAGCTGCCGCCGTTGGCGATGGCGTGCGCTTGATTGACGATCACGCGGCACACGGTCATTTCCAAACCGAGTCTTTGAATCTGCGCGTCGTTCGTGGTGTGGATGCCGCACGAGTGGCCGTCGCCCATGTAATCGTAAATCGCGCGCAGCGTAGTGAAGGCCTGATCAAAATCGCGCGCAAGGTACACGGTGAGTACGGGCGAGAGCTTTTCACCGGAGAACGGAAACCCCGCACCCGCACCGGTTTCTTCGACCATCAGGCATTGGGCGTTGACCACTTCCGCACGCGTGAGGCCCGCCAGCGCACAGATTTTCGACACCGGCTGCGCGGTAACTTTGGCCGACAAATGGCCATCC
>JAYUAH010000153.1:0-5622 GCA_043741415.1 Betaproteobacteria bacterium | reverse complement strand
CGGTGGGCGAAGGTACGATGACGCGGATGTTTTTAGTGGGGTATGCCGTTTGGCTGTGCGCGGCGAAAGGCAACACCGCCATCACCGCAATTGCATATGACGCGGCAGCGATCAGCGGGTGACGCATCGTTTTTCCCTCTCGGTTTTGACGGCGCAAGCATACAGGCGATTGGCGGGCGCAACAATCTGCCGTTGCTGTAGCATTGACCTCTTCTCACACACCCATTACTCGATGAACGCCATGCCCGTGCTTTTAACCACTATTGCCCGCACTATCCTGTCGGGTTGCGCCGTCGTTACGGCGATCTCATCCGCCGTAGCCGCCGACAATTACCCCAGCCGCCCGGTGCGTATCATCACGCCCGCGCAGCCCGGCGGCACCACCGATTATCTTGCACGCCTGCTCGCTGCGCGGCTGACGGACGTGTGGAAGCAGCAGGCCATCGTCGACAACCGCGGCAGCGCCTCGGGCGTGAATGCCGCCGAAATCACCAAGAATGCCGCGCCCGACGGCTACACGCTGTGCCTGGTGTACCACCAGCACATCGTCAACGCCGCCATCATTCCCAATTTGCCTTATCACGTGGTGAATGATTTCACGCCGATTTCGCAAATGACCGAAGCCGGCACGCTACTGGTGGTGAATCCGTCGCACCCGGCGAAGACGTTGAAGGAATTTGTCGAGTGGAGCAAAACCACCAAAGAACCCATCAACTTTGGCTCGGCAGGCATCGGCAGCGGCGGCCACATGGGCGGCGAGCTCTACAACCTGGTGGCGGGGATCAAAGCGCAGCACATCCCATACAAGGGCACAGGCCCGGCCTTGGTTGACCTGATCGCAGGCCAGTATCACTTCGGCTTTCTGGGGCTCGCCACATCACAGGTACAGGTGCGCTCGGGCAAACTGCGCGCGATTGCCGTCACCACGCCCAAGCGCCTGAAGTCCCTGCCCGATATTCCCGCCGTGGCCGAAGTGCTGCCCGGTTTTGAAGTGGTGGGCTGGTACGGCATCGTCGGGCCTGCGCGCTTGCCCAAGCCCGTGGTCACCAAGATTTACACCGAGACCGCGGCCTATGTGAAATCGCCGGAATTCGTCAAGCGCGCTGCCGCCGATGGCGCCGAACCTGTGGGCAGCGACCCGGAAACGTTTCGCCAGTTCATGCTGGCCGATTTAAAAAAATGGGCCGAGGTGGTGAAGCGTAGTGGGGCGACGTTTAATTAGCGGTAAGAGTCATGAGTTGATCTGACGCGCTCGATCCTTTCCGGTCATTCAATCTTCTCGAAAACCGACTTTCAGTGTCGGGCTAACTCACAACCTGGAAACGCGGCGACTTATTCCGGCTTGATGCCCGCCGCCTTGATGACCTTGGACCAACGCTCGGACTCGGCACGCATGTACGCGTGCAACTCTGCCGGGGAGGTCGCTTGCGGCTCCTGCCCCGTCTCGGTGATTCGCTGCGCAAACGGCGCATCGGCCATCATCTTCACGACCTCGGAGTTCAACCTGGTGACGATGGCCGGGGGGACGCCGTGCGGCGCGACCATGGCGTACCACGTGATGCACTGGAACCCGGGCAGCGTTTCCAAGACGAGCGGGACTTCCGGCAGTGCGGGCGAGCGCTTGGTCCCGCCGTGCGCAATGGCGCGCACCTTGCCGCTTTTTATGAAGGCTATCAACGCGGGAATGCTGTTGAACATGAACTGCACTTGGCCGCCCACCACGTCGGTGATGGCTGGGGATGTGCCCTTGTATGGCACGTGCACGACAGTGACCCCGGTCATCGTCTTCAGCATTTCGCAGCCGAGGTGATTGGAGGTGCCGAATCCCGGCGAAGCGCAGTTCAACTGGCCGGGCTTCGCGCGTGCTAGCGCAACCAGCTCATCGACGGTTTTGGCGGGCAGCCCGATGAAGCTGAACAACAACTGCGGGCTGACGACAAGGAGCGAGATCGGTGTGAAGTCACGGACCGGATCATAGGGCACCTTGCTCAGAAGCGGGTTCGTCACGAGGCCAGCCGAAGTGGCAACGACGAGGGTGTAGCCGTCGGGCACTGCTTTAGCCGTGATATCCATGCCGATCGCTCCAGTCGCGCCGGCGCGGTTATCCACGACCGTTTGCTGGCCCATGCTGTCGGCCAGGCGCTGGGCGACCAGGCGCGCTGCGATATCCTGGGCGCTTCCCGCAGTATTGGGCACGATGATTCGGATCGGGCGCGAGGGATATGTTTGCGAATAGGTAATGCCGGGGGCGAGTAGCACCATTCCGGTTACGGCGATCAACGAGAGCTTAGCCATGTGGTTCTCCGTTTACGCTGTTTAGAGTCGGGCTGCCAATGTAGTTGGCAAGCTTAGATGCCGTCAAGAACCGCCGGGAACCGACCCCAAACGTCCGCGAATTTGAAATACGTGAGGCGGGGCTGACCGCCTGCACATGGCCGTTTGCGTAGCGAAAGTGAATTCGCAAAGATCGGCGTCACTTCGTCACACCAAACGCGCTCACTACAAATTTGCGATCCCACTCACGGTTTCTTCGCCAGCAGCCCGCCCCAGCGTGCGATCTCCGATTGCAGGAATTTGCCGAAGGCTTCCGGCGTGCTGCTCTTGGCTTCGAGGCCCATGTCGCCGAAACGCCGGGTGATATCCGGCGCGGTTAGCGCGGCGACGATGGCGGCATTCAGTTTTTGCACTACCGCGCGCGGCGTGCCGGCGGGTGCGAACACGCCGCCCCAGCTCGCAAAGTCGTAACCGGCCACACCCGCTTCAGTTGCCGTGGGCATATCCGGAAAAGCCGCATTGCGCTGCGGTGTGGTGACCGCGAGGCCGCGCAATAACCCGGCGCGTATGTGCTGCGCCCCCGCAGCCAGCGGATCGATCATGTAGGAAATGCGATTGGCGATCAGGTCGGGATGCGCAGCCGAGCTGCCTTTATAAGCGACTTCCGTCATGTTGCCGAGCCCGCCCGCGACCTGCGCAAACAGCAGCGTCGCCAACTGCTGCGGGCTGCCCTGGCCGGTGGTGCCGTAGCTGATTTTGCCGGGGTTGCTTTTGATGAACTTCAACAGTTCGGGCAGTGTTTTCACCGGCGATTGCCCGCTCACCGCGAACACGTAGGGCGTGAGATGCGTCAGCGATACCGGCACAAAATCTTTCACCGGATCGAACGGTAAATCCGATATCAGAATTTTGATCGTCGCCATATTCGCCGCCGCCATCAGCAGCGTATAACCATCAGGGTCTGCTTTCGCCACTAGCGCCGCACCAAGTGTGTTCGATGCGCCGGGACGGTTATCGATGACCACGGGCTTGCCGAGTGAAGCGCCGAGCTTCTCGCCCAGCAAGCGCGCCACAATGTCGCTGGGGCCGCCGGTGGTGACCGGCACGATCATGCGTATGCTTTTCACCGGATATGCCGTTTGAGCGTGTGCGGCTCGTGGTGAAACCGCGATGGTGAATAGCGCAAATGACACAGCAGCGATCAGCAGGCGACGCATAAGTTTCTTCCTTGATGGGTCTGCGGCAAGTTTACCGCTGGTGCAGCTTACTGCTCGCCGATACCGCCGTCGAGTATGACGTCGGTTAATACACCGACGCCGCGCGCCAGCCCATCGTGGCCAAAGCGTACGACAAAGATGCCCTTGTTGGGCGCGAGATTCACGCGCCATTCCCACGCGGTTTCATGGTTGTAGCGTGTCACCACGCGCGGCCGGCCCAGTAACTCAATCACCCCGGCCTCGTTGGTGACACCGGGCACCACTTTGTAGAGGCGCTCATACGTCAGCAATTGATCGGCGCTGCGTACCATGCGGCCACTGTCGACGCCGTAGCGCCAAGTGGCGTAGCCTTCGGGGCCGTAGACGTAATCCCACAACTCTCCACCTTGAGGATTGGCGCGCATGTCGGAGGGTTTGCCCAATTTTTTCACCAGCGCATCGGCGCTGGTGGCGTTGGGCACGATGGAACCGGGCAGCGCGCAACCGGCGAGTGCTGTCGCCAACAGCAATAACACGAGGCTGGAAATTATTTTCATCATGTCCGCTCCATTGGGTGACAAAGAGCCCATTGCGCAATACGCTTGCGCTGTTTGTGCGTGCAAAGTATACGCCGTGATTGATCATCTCGAGCATGCGGAAAGCACGCAGAGCATACCGATGTTCTCACGCAGAGATATACAAAAAAATGTTTAAAAACAAATACTTACATAAATACATCGCTGGTTGTAGCGTTTCAGGTGCGCGACTGGTCGCGGTGGTGTGCGCAGCGCAGGTGCTGGTGCAACTCGGCGCTTATTTCTGGCCGGCGTTGTTGCCGCGCATGATGCCGCTGTGGGGGCTGACGAACAGCGAAGCGGGTTGGATCACCGCCATGTTTTACGGCGCCTATCTGCTGGCGGTGCCGATACTGGTAACGCTCACCGATCGCATCGATGCGCGGCGCGTCTATTTGTTCGGCGTCGCCTGCACCATCATCGCGCATATGCTGTTTGGGTTAGTCGCCGAAGGCTTCTGGTCGGCGCTGTGGCTGCGCGGGCTGGCGGGCATCGGTTGGGCGGGCACTTACATGACGGGACTCAAGCTGCTGTCCGATCACGTCGATGCAAAACTCATGTCACGCGCCACCGCCGGGCATGCGGCGAGCATCGGCATCTCCGGCGCGTTATCGTTTGCCTGTGCCGATGTGCTGGCCAACCATTTTGGCTGGCCCTCGGCATTTATCGTGGCCGCGTGTACTGCCATCGCGGCGTGGTTGATGGTGGCGCTGCTGGTGCCGGGGCGTACCACCCCGTTGCCGCGCGCAAAGGATGGCCATGCGCTGTTTGATTTCAGGCCGGTGTTTCGCAACCGCTCGGCGATGGCCTATGCCGTCGCCTACAGCATACACACGCTGGAGATGAATGCGCTGCGCGGCTGGGGCGTGGCGTTTCTCGCGTATGTGGCGGCCAGCACCGGCGCCGAGGCACGCTTTTCGCCGACCACCGTGTTGACGGCACTGGGCCTGATCGGCACCGCTGCCAGCGTGCTCGGCAATGAAGCGGCGATACGCTGGGGACGACTGCGGCTGATCACACTGGCGATGCTGGCCTCGGTGGTCGTCAGCGGCAGCATCGGCTTTGTCGGCACGCTGTCGTATGCGGTGGCCGTGGTGCTGCTGCTGATTTACGGCTTTGTGGTGTGGCTGGATTCTTCGTCGCTGACAGCAGGCGCGGCGGGCACCGCCGAACCTTCGCGTCGCGTCGCGACATTGGCTGTGCATTCGATGCTGGGCTACAGCGGCGGCTTTGTCGGCCCGTTGATGATCGGCTATACGCTCGATCTCGCCGGCGGCATGTCGCGCCTAGCGTGGGGCGTGGCATTTATGCTGGTCGCCGCGTTGATGCTGTTGGCATTAGTGGCTTTTCGGCTGATGCGGCCGCGGGAGGTTAGCGGGGATCGTGGTACGCATTGATATGGAGCGCAGCGGCTGGCGGCGGGAAAATTTGAAGCAACGCCACACTACGGCTACACTGGATTACAGCAGCATGATGTTCTTAATGTTTTTACCAGAGGAAAAACTATGTCCGATGACGATTTGAAGGCCGAGCTTGAACGTTTGCGCAGCGAAAATGCAGCGCTGAAAAAGGGTGCC
>JAYUAH010000152.1:0-5624 GCA_043741415.1 Betaproteobacteria bacterium | reverse complement strand
GTAAACAGTGGATACGTCGCGGCTATCGGCGACACGATGTTAACTGCACCGCCGTCGAGCGCGGTGTAGAGCGCGAGCACCGCCGAACAGTTGAACAGCCCCGTCAACACAAACCACAACACGCCGCGCCGATTGTAGATGCGTGATTCAGGACGGCGGCTGAACGCCGCGATGATCCAGATCGCCACCGCCGACACCGAATAGCCCAGCACGCAAGCGGCATACGGATTGGGCCACAGCAGTAAACCTGCTTTCGCAATCACTTGTGCAAGCGCACGCAGCGCGGCAGCGAGCCACGCCACCCACGATATCCACGCCGCGCCGTGCCCGGCGTCACCATGGCTGCCGCCGCGCCACACCAGCACGACTGATCCCGCCACAATCGCCAGCGTCGCAGCTATCTGCATAAGCCCCAGCGTCTCGCCGAGAAACAGCACCGCGCCCAGCACCGCGCCCAGCACCGCGAACAGCGGCGCGGTGCTGCCGATGGCGCCGGCAATGGTCGGCCCCATGCGCCGGTTCGCCTCATACGCGAGCAGTGTCACGGCCACCGGGAAAAACACGCCGAGTGCCGCGAACACAACCGCGGCCTGCGAGTGCCATCCTTGCCATCCACGCAACGGCAACAGCAGCCAAAACAAAACGGCCGCAAATGGAATGCTGACTTTGGCGCCGGCGAGCCCATCCATGTAGCGCAACCCAAACTGCGTGGTAACCAGGGCCGCGCCAAACAAGGCAGCGGCGAGCAGCGCGCAAAGAGCAGTCATCGCGTAGCGTGAGAACTACGCCGGCTGCATCTCTTCGCCGAGTTGCGCCAACTGTTCGGCTTGATGTTCGGCAGCCAGCGCGCCGGTGACATCATCCATGTCGCCGTCCATGATCTGCGCAAGTTTGTAGAGCGTGAGGTTGATGCGGTGATCCGTCATCCGCCCCTGCGGAAAATTGTAGGTGCGGATGCGCTCGGAGCGGTCACCGCTGCCGACCAGTGATTTACGCTCGGCGGCAATTTTCGAATTCTGTTCGCGCACTTGTTTGTCTTTGATGCGCGCGGCCAGCACCGACATCGCGCGCGCACGGTTTTTGTGCTGCGAACGATCATCCTGACACTCCACCACGGTGCCGGTGGGCAAATGGGTGATGCGGATCGCCGAATCGGTTTTGTTGATGTGTTGCCCGCCCGCGCCCGACGCCCTGAAGGTATCAATTTTCAGATCAGCGGGATTGAGCACCACATCTTCTACATCGTCGACCTCCGGCAGCACCGCCACCGTACACGCCGAGGTGTGCACGCGCCCCTGCGTCTCCGTCACCGGCACGCGCTGCACGCGATGCGCGCCCGACTCGAACTTGAGTTTGGAATACGCGCCGCGGCCAATAATCTTGGCGATGATCTCGCGATAGCCGCCCAAGTCCGACGTGCTCTGCGACATGATCTCCACCTGCCAGCGATTGCGCTCGGCGTAGCGGCAATACATGCGGAACAGTTCGCCCGCGAACAGCGCCGATTCATCACCGCCGGTGCCGGCGCGGATTTCCAGAAAAATATTGCGCTCGTCGCTAGGGTCTTTCGGTAGCAACTGTTTTTGCAAATCCGTTTCGAGCTGTTCGAGTCGCGCGCGGATTTCGGTTCTTTCCGCTTCGGCAAATTCGCGCATTTCAGGGTCAGCGGCCATTTCCTCGGCGGCTTTGAGATCACCTTCGCTTTTTTCGTACTCGCGATACAGCGCCACCACCGGGCTGATCTCCGCGCTCTCGCGTCTGATCTTGCGGTAGTTGTCCATGTCGTCGGTAATGTGCTCGGAACTCAGCGTGCGATTGATTTCTTCGAGCCGGCGCGACAGTTGCTGGAGTTTCGCGGCTATGCTTTGCTTCATTACGTCAACACCTGAATTCCAATCGCAAAGACGCAAAGACGCGAAGAACCTCCGCAAAGGAATGCATTGCTTTGCGTTTCCTTCGCGTCTTTGCGTCTTTGCGGTGAGAAGTTAATTGTCATTCCTGCCGCGGTATTTGATATAGCCGCGTCAACAACGCCGCGAGTTCTTTGCGCTCTTCTTCGCTGGCGTGATTCAACGCGTGGGTGGGCGGGTGCATCAATTTGTTGGTCAAAGCCTGCGACAGCGCTTCGATCACGCGCTGCGGGTCTTCGCCGGTGTTGAGTTTGCGCAGCGCACGATCCACTTCGTTGCGCCGCGCGCGTTCGGCGGTGTCGCGCAGCGCGCGGATCGTCGGCACCAGCTCGCGGTTTCCCAGCCAGTGCATGAAATCGGTAACCTGATTTTCGATGATGACTTCAGCCTGTTCGACAGCACTCTGCCGCTGTGCCAAGCCAGCGCTGGCGATTTTGCCGAGGTCGTCAACCGTGTAGAGAAAAATATCGTCGAGCTTGCCGACTTCACCTTCAATGTCGCGCGGCACCGCCAGATCGAACATCATCATCGGCCGGTGTTTGCGTGCGTGCAGCGCGCTTTCGGTAATGCCTTTGCCAATGATGGGCAGCGGACTCGCGGTGCAGCACACGATGATGTCGTGCAGCGCCAACTGCGCCGGCAGATCATTGAGCGAAATCACGCGGCCAAGAAAACGATCGGCCAAATGCTGCGCGCGCGCTTCGGTGCGGTTGGCAAAGGTCATGCGTTTGGGGTGGTGTGCGGCGAAGTGGCTCGCGCACAATTCAACCATTTCGCCGGCGCCGATGAACAGAATCGCCTGATCACTGATGCTCGGATAAATGCGCCCTGCCAGTTGCACGGCAGCAGACGCCATCGATACCGTGCTGGCGCCGATTTCGGTTTCGGTGCGCACGGTTTTCGCCACGGCAAAGGTGCGCTGAAATAATTTGTTCAGCAGCAAGCCCAGCGTACCGGCGGTTTCGGCGGCGCGCACCGCATCTTTGAACTGGCCCAAAATCTGCGGCTCGCCGACCACCATCGAATCCAAACCGCTGGCCACGCGAAACGCGTGCTTGACCGCGCGTTCATGTGGCAGTTTGTAGAGATACGGCTCGATCTGCTGCGGCTTCAATTCGTGATACGCAGCCATCCATTCAATCGCCGCGCGCGGGTCTTCGGCGTGGCAATAAATCTCGGTGCGATTGCAGGTGGAGATAATCGCCGCCTCCTGCACCGGGCGCCGCGCCACCAGGTCGTTCAGCGCCTGCACCAAACGCTCGGCGTGAAAAACCACCTGCTCGCGCACGTTCAGCGGCGCCGTCTGGTGGTTCAGGCCTATGGCAAAAAGTTGCATGGTTGCAGTCGGTTACAGGGCGGTCATTTTACCGTACCACGAAGCGGAAACATCGGACTTGCAAGGGTTTTTCGGCGTTTTTAGACCGCGCGGCAGGTGTGTAACGCCATGCCGTGCGAGGCATGCGCTACGCATTTCAAGGTAACATTCGCGACTGCCGACTTAACGTTAATTCCATCATTAAGAGATTTCCATGCCCGCCAATAAGACCGTGTTCTGGTTCGCCGACGGCAAAACGCCCAACGTCGCCGATTCGCTCGACAAAATGAAGGACATCACCCTGCATCGCCTGAAGTTCGATGGCCCCAAGGCGGACAACTGGGGCGCGATGTCGGCTTCGCACGCGTACTGCATCACCTCCACTCGGCAAGAAGTGCCCGACGAATACAAGGCCAACGCCGCGTTGCTGGCGCGTTGCCCTGACTTGCTCGCCGTTTCAACGTCGGGCGCGGGATACGACACGGTAGATGTCGCCGCGTGCACAGCGGCCGGCGTGCTGGTGGTCAATCAAACGGGCGCGAACGCCGACGCGGTGGCCGAGCACACGGTGGGCATGATGTTGTCGCTGACCAAACGAATTCCGCAAACGGATAAATCGCTGCGCACCGAGCGCGGCGTTAAACGCGAAACCTTCAAGGGCTGGAACGCCTTCAAGCGCACGCTGGGGTTGGTGGGCATCGGCAACGTCGGCAGCCGTGTCGCGCGCATTTGCGGCAAGGGGCTGCTGATGAACGTCATCGTCTACGACCCTTATGTGAGCGCGGAAGAATGCGCCGCGCGCGGCGCGACCAAAGTGGATTTCGCCACACTGCTCAAAGAATCACGCTTCCTGTCACTGCATTGCCCGTACAACAAAGAAACCCAAAACCTGATCGGTGAGAAGGAACTCGCGGCAATGGCGCCGGGCTCCTACGTCATCACCACCGCGCGCGGCGGCGTGCTGAATGAAGCGGCCATCGAAGCCGCATTGAAATCCGGCCACATCGCCGGCGCGGGCATCGATGTGTGGATGGACGAACCGCCAGCGCTGGATCACCCGCTGCTCAAACTCGATAACGTGATCGCCACCTATCACACCGCCGGCGTCACCCACGATTCACGCCACAACATGGCCGACTGGAACGCCGATCAAGTCGCCGGCATTTTGCGCGGCGAGCGTCCGCCGCGGTTGATCAACCCGGAAGCGTGGGCGAAGTTTGCGCAGCATTATGAGCGGGTGTTTAGGTTGAAGGCAAAAAGTTGATGATTTAAAAAAACTCAATAAAAACAAATACTTACGTAATATCTCCTCAATGCCCCTCACTCACTCGTTTTATTGGCGTAGCGCGTTGACGACGCTGGCCGCCGGCGTGGCGATGACCGCCGCCGCGCAAAACTATCCATCGAAAACCGTGCGCTTTGTGATCACCTATCCCGCAGGCGGCGGCTCTGATTTCACCGCACGGCCCATCGCGCAAAAGCTCACCGAGCGCTGGGGCCAGCCGGTTGTGGTCGACGCGCGGCCCGGCGGCAGCGCGATGATCGGCACCGATTTCGTGGTCAAGAGCCCGGCCGATGGTTATACCTTGCTGCTGAGTGCGTCGAGCGAGATGTCGATGAACGTGGTGCTGTTCAAGAAAATGCCCTACGACCCGGTGCGCGATCTGCAACCCATCACGCTGGTGGGCACTGCGCCCACCGTGCTGCTGGCGCATCCGTCGTTGCCGGCGAAATCGATGAAAGAACTGATTGCGCTGGCGCGCGCGAAGCCGGGCGCATTGAGTTACGCGTCGATCGGCAACGGCACGCCGCAGCATTTCGCCGGCGAATTGATGAAAACCACGTTCAACATCGACATGGTGCACGTGCCGTATAAAGGGGCGGCGCCGGCGTTGATTGATCTGCTCGGCGGCCACGTGCCGATTGGATTAACCGCGCCCACCACTGCCGTGCCGCACATTAAATCCGGCCGGCTGCGCGCGCTGGCGGTGACGTCCGCGCGGCGTTCCGCCACGCTGCCCGAGATACCAACGGTCGCCGAATCCGGCGCACCCGGCTTCGACATCGTGCAGTGGTATGCCATTTGGGTAGCAGCGAAAACACCCAAGGACATCGTCGACAAAATACACGCCGATATTGTCGGCATTGTTCGTTCGCCGGAGTACAAGCAGCGCCAGCTCGAAGCGGGCACCGATATCGTCGGCTCAACCGCCGATGCGCTGACCGCACGCCAGAAAACCGATATCGAGAAATACCGCAAAATCGCCGCGGCAGCGGGTATCAAGCCGGAATAATATACGGGGTCTTCAGGAAGTCGAGTGGGTAGATTTTGAGGGTAAATCGATCATTTTGCGAGTGAAGACGGATGTTTTCTGAGTGGTTCAAAACTGAGATGATTT
>JAYUAH010000151.1:0-5627 GCA_043741415.1 Betaproteobacteria bacterium | reverse complement strand
CTGGCGCGGACCGGGCTTCTTTCATGATCCGCAAAGGTAAATACAAATTCATTACCTATGTCGGCTACGAGCCGGAGCTGTTCGATCTTGAAAAAGATCCGGAGGAGTTGAACAACCTGGCTCAAGATGCAGCACATGCTGATGTGGTCAGGCAATACGACGACATCCTCCGCGGCATGGCCGATCCGGAGGGGCTGGACGAAATGGCGTTTCGCGACCAATCCGCGCTGGTTGAGAAATGCGGTGGGCGCGAAAAGGTAACCGCCAAGGGCGCCATTCAGGGGTCTCCCGTACCCGGCGATAAAGCCGAGTACGTGGCGTAGGAAACCGAATTACGACAATCGGTAATCGGGTGTTGACGCTCATGCCGATAGAACCACACTGCCGGAATTCGAGAAAGGCGGTATTTCTTGCGCGGGATGATACCGATCAGTGTCTGCTTTGCGGGAGCGGCGGCTACTTCCGCTGTTGGCCGACTCCGGCGGTTTTACAGTAGCTTTCAATTCACCCGATAGACGACGTTCGCGCCGCAAGAATCGCCTACCCGCTGCTCATAGCGGCTTGATGCCCGCCGCCTTGATGACCTTCTCCCATTTCTCAGTTTCCTTGCGGATGAGTTCCACAGCCTGCTCAGGCGTTCCGTCTACGATAGAAGCTCCTCCGTCAGCAATTGCTTTTTAAACCAACGGCGACGACTGAGCCTTATTGAATTCCTTGTGCCTATTAATTGAGAATCGGGCTACTGCGTTGCCGCTTGTGTGGAATGCTATTGAGGCTCGATACGGGCTGCCTTCATCACGGCATTCCAGCGTTCGGTTTCGCGCTTGTGAAAATTCGTGAAGTCGCCCGGGGTGCCGCCGCCGCCGATCATATCGGCGCGACGCCAGTGCGCCTGGGCCTGGGGCGTCTTCATGAAGCGGTTGATAGCCTCGCTCCAGCTCTGCACGAGCCGGGCTGAAAGCATTTTTGGCCCGTAGATTCCATACCAAACTGTCGATTCGAACCCAGGCACGCCGGATTCGGCGACCGTGGGCAAATCGGGCGCAAAGTCGGCGCGCTGTGCGCTGGTCATTGCAAGCGCTCGCAATCTGCCTGCCTTCACGTGTGGAAACAACGTGCCCGGCGTATTGAAGTGTACTTTGACCTGTCCTCCTATGAGATCCGCGATCGCCGGCCCTCCACCCTTGTAGGGCACGTGCAGGAGATCAACGCGCGCCATCGACTTGAACATCTCGAGCGTTAAATGGTTTGTGGTGCCAACACCCGAAGAGGCGCCCGTAATCTGTCCTGGCTGCGCTTTGGCAAGCGCGATCAGTTCCTGCACCGACTTCGCCGGCAAACTGGCATTGACCACCAGCAGGAATGGGCTGATGGCGGCGAGGCCAACTGCGTTCAAATCGCGTATGGGATCGAAACGCATTTTCTTGTACATGCTCGACAATATCGCTATGGTCGAGCTGGTGCAGAGCATGGTGTAGCCATCCGGCTCCGCTCGCACGACGATTTCAGTGCCGATCATGGTGCCCGCGCCCGGGCGATTGTCCACAATGACCTGCTGCCCCCAGATTTCGGAGAGGCCGACGGCGATCGCCCGTCCCACTAGATCGACCGATCCGCCCGGCGTGTAGGGATTAATCATACGCACGGGTCGATTCGGAAAGTCTGATTGCGCCTGCACGCCGAACCCCCAGCCAAACATTGTCGCAGCGCATGCGGTGTACGCTGTCGTAAACAGCGCGGACTTGTAGATTGATTTCACGGTGACCTCCTCCGGTTGTTCGATTGACCTGCCGGCAAAATCTTTTTTGGTTTTTACACACTCTGGGCCGGCAACTGCCTTTGCGCCGGAGGACGTAATTCGACCCGATACCGGAAAGCAGAAATCAGGGACAGACGCAATGACCCGGTCAGCGCGAGAATGCCGCACTTCCAGATACTCGTCGAACTCTTCTTCAACGAAGCGCGGCAGCGGCGTGCCAGCCTCTTCACACTGGGTAAGGTAGGTTTGAAAGAGAACGATGTCACACAGTTACCTAAGTCTCAATAGATTACGCATGGCATATTGTCCGGCCCCAGCTACCCTGAACGTCATCCGGGTAGCCGCAATTGCGGCGCCTTAGGGATTCTTCAGCGTCCCAATCGCCGCCAAAAACTCGCGCTGTTGGACCAGCCGCATTTGCATGTAATCCGTGAGTTCGGCACTGCCGAGGTACTTCTCTTCGTACATATTGCGCGCGGCGAATTCTTTCCATGCTTTGGTTTGATGCAGCTTGCGCATTATCACTTCCATGGTGGCAGCGGCTTCCCTGGGCACGACCGCGGGCATGGCAAAGCCGCGCCCGGTGCCCAGCACCATGGAGGGATAACCCAGTTCAACCAGTGTCGGCACATCGGGCAAGGCCGGCATGCGCTTTTCGCCCGTTACCGCGAGCACGCGCAGTTTCCCCGCCTGCACGTGGCCCGCCATTTCGCTCAGGTTCTCGGCGGTGAAACTCACGTGCCCACCGGCCACCGACGTGGTCGCTTCGCCGCCGCCCTTGAACACCACGAGCTTGAATTTCGCGCCGGCTTCCTTATCCATGAGATACAGCAATTGCCGGCCCACACCCAGCGTGGAGGACATCGCCATGCTAAGGGCATTGGGTTCGCGTTTGCCCGCGTCGAGCAGTTCCTTGATGGTTTTGACCTTCAAATCGCCATGCACCGCGATTACCTGCGGGTCCTGCGCCATGAACGAGAGGAAAGTGTAGTTTTCCAGACCGAGATTGAGCTCGGGGCGTGCGGCATTGAGCAATACGCCGCCGGTGGCCACGCACAACACGGTATACGGATCACCGCGTTTGCTCTTGATATAGTTGTACGCCACCGCTCCGCTGCCACCGACGCGGTTGTTGACCACGATCGATTGCGTGATCAGCTTCTCGCGTACCAGCATCTCGGTGACGCCGCGCCCAAACACGTCGGTGCCGCTGCCGGGGGAAGTCTGCACGACGAATTCGAGTTGCTTTGACGGGTAGGGTTGAGCCCCGGTTGCACCGCAAGCTGCGATCATGACAAGCACGGCCGCGACTCGCCGCTGAATAACGCAACAGGTAACGTGTGACAGACGCATGGCACCTCCTCGAGTGATTGCGTGGAAGCCGCACGACGCGGCACAGGCCGGGCAAATTATGGGTTGCGATGCGCGCAGGCGTCAATGCGGCGCAGCGCTGGGTGCCGTGCTGGCATCCGCTGGTTAGGGGATAGTCTTTTCAAACCACCGATTTGCATAAGTCCCACTTTATCCGCCACCCCGCAAGCGGTCAAATTCTGACCCTGCAAGCAAACCGCTGTGCAGCACGCTAACGCCGCTCCTTTGGGATCAAACGGTAAAGACCGCCCACTTTAAATCTTGGCTGAAAAAGCAGCCCGCAGAGTTGCAGGCGTCAGCGGAAAGCGAACTTGGTGATGACATTGTTCGCGTACTCGACAGCTATGTCGGGCAAAACAAAAAAATACGCTAGACCAAGTGGATATACCCCGTTGTTTATCACGCCAAACCACGATCACCGATCACCAAGGAGATCAACATGAAAATAACAATCGCAACAGCGCTACTCACCGCGTGCGGTTTTTGCGGCAACGCGCCCGCGTGCAGTTTTGATACGGATTGCAATGTGGGCAGCAAATGCGTCAAATCATCGGGCGCGATCTACGGTATATGCTATGGCGGCATATCTCCCGGCAACAGCAACGACCGCCAGCCAGTCAAAGCGCCGCTCGATATCCCCGGCACGTACGGCAATACCTGCTCGTTCGATACTGATTGCGGAGTCGGAAATAGATGTTACAAACAGAGTGGCATACAGGGTGTGTGCTCGCGTGGGCGGTAAAAGGGAACTGAATGCTTCCCAGGAATTGCAAACAGCGCACTCGGCAGCGCGCGATGCCGAATCACACAGGAGCACGCCATGAAATACATTTTGCTCGGACTGGTTTTTCTTTCTACATTAGGACAATTGGGAGCCGCAGACCGCAAAATCGATGGCCCTTACGATAATCAAGGCAACCCGAATTACCGATACCAAGGCCCAACGGGGACACAATATCAATACGATTTAAGCCGACCTCAAGATCAAATTCGTTATGAAGTTGATCCGAGAGCACAACTCCGCGACAGCATCAGCGTAGACCCAAGGCGCGACCTTGACCGTGATCTTGGACGCTACGGTGGTGGTGCAAAACGGTAATGGCTCAAAGGTGTGAGGTACGAGCGATTCGTGCCAACCATCAACTTGCAATTCGCGATCCTGGGCGCATCAGAAAATATAATAAACTCAAATGGGCAAGCTCATCTACCTGCACCACTACCGGCTTCAAGAGCCCGGCCTGCCGCTGCTCTTCGGTCGCAGGAATAAAAGTTTTTTGTGCCCGCTCTATGAACTGCGTAAACTGCAAAAACTCTTTGTGTGCTGCCCCATCGGCGAACTGCGCAAACTGCAAAAACTGCGTAAGTGAATTTACGCGGTTTACGCAGTTCTTTTGCTGTGCGTATTTATTTATTTTCTCCAGCGCCTGGCCTGCCGCCTCTGACGTTGTGCGGCGGATTGGTCAGGCCATACGTTGTTGACCCCTCGATGCCGCCAAACACTTGCCCGGTACGTAGGGGGCCGTGGGGGTTGAAGATCGCGCCTAGTGCGTTGGGGACGAAGGTGGGAGATCAGAAGATCAGCTGGGATGAGCCAAGGGCGTTGATAGGTACTTTCACCTCCATGTTTGACGCGCGCTCACCAGAATCCGGGCGGAGTGAGCCTATTGCTCCGGCAGCTTTTTGGCCTGCGGCATCTTTCCATAAATGGAAAGCCACCTGTCGGCGATCACACCCTCATCGTGATTTACCTTGCGGGGTGGCTCTGACCAGCTTAACGTATTCGTCAAAGCCGATTTATTTGTCGGTGGCGCTGGTGTTGTTCTTTGAGCTTGATTGTCCATGTTATCGAATTGATCGAATCTATTTTTTTGTGGAACCTTATATCCTGCACCATTTGGAGCGGCCATCTAGTACGTCGAAACAAGGGCGCTAAATATTTCAGCGTCACCCCACCCTGCACGTCGAGCGTTAGAGATTGACCCTGAATGACCTTTTTCTTCTATGGATTTTATGATTTCCTTGGGCGCGATGCCCGCCCGAAGGGCAGCGTCAAAGTTGTAACTTAAGGAATTGAAATCAATTCGCGGGAGGCCCCTTTCAGCCGCCACCAGTGCGCTAAATATTTCTGCGTCCGTGTGACCCGCCAGTCGTGCAATGGAAATCTTTCCAGATTTATCTCTGGTGGAAAAATAGTCGACTATTTTTTGGATAGAATAGCCTTCATTAAGCGCACCGTTATAGTCGACTCCGATGCGACTGAAGGCAAGAGGCGTATTCAATTTCTCTAGCCTAACCGCGAACTTCTTGGTGCCCACGGATTTCCCGTCGAGTGAAATCTCCACCTCATAATCGCCGGGCGGCCAGCCGCTGGGTTTGCTGACTTTGAACGACGTTACCGCGAGCTATGATCGAAAGTTGTGGATGACGAGAAGAGAGAGGGCGGCGTATTCTTGATGGTCGACCAAGATCATCAACCTTTTTGCAAAGGAGTGAATAC
>JAYUAH010000150.1:0-2348 GCA_043741415.1 Betaproteobacteria bacterium | reverse complement strand
CCGGCTTCGGCAATGGTCGGCACCTCGGGCAGTTGCGCAATGCGTTTCAGGCTGCTCACGCCCAGCGGTTTTAATTTACCGGATTTGATCATCGGCAGATTAACCGGCACGCCGCCCATGTAAATGGTGATCTGCCCACCGATCAGATCAGTCACCGCCTGCGGCCCGCTTTTATACGGCACGTGCTGCAAAGTCACGCCTGCCATCAGTGCAAACAGTTCGCCGGTCAGATGATCCGAACTGCCAGTGCCGCCGCCCGAGCCGTAGCTCACCTAGCCCGGCTTCGCTTTGGCCAGTGCGATCACATCTTTCACCAAATGCAATGGTGAATTCACCGGCACCACCAGCACGTTGTAACGCGAACTCAGTTGAATAATCGGTTCAAAATCGCGCAGCGTATCGAACGACAACTTCTTGTAAAACGACGGCGCGATCGCCATGCTGCCGGGGCCGATGTGGATCACCATGCGCACGGGACGCGAGGGAAAAGCGACTTATTGTGCTATGGCGTTACCTGTAATGACGGTTGCTACACCAGCACAAACTATGTTCAACGGGCCGCTACGATCAATCATAAAACGTCGCATACTCATCCAGCGCAATGCGCGCCGGCTGAAACGTATTCACAACCGCATCGTCCTGCGCATACCCCAAGGCTATACCGCACATGATCGTATAGTCACGAGAGATGCCCAACTCGCGCCGCACAATATCCGGGTAACTCGCAATCGATGCCTCGGCACACGTATGCAGTCCGCGCGCCCGCGCCGCCAGCATCAGCGTCTGCGCGAACAAGCCATAGTCAAACCAACTGCCAACTTCGAGCGTACGATCAATCGCCAGTACCAGCCCTGCCGGTGCACCAAAAAACACATAGTTTCCGGCACGATAGGCACGGGATTTTTCGTGATCACCGCGCCCGATGCCGAGTGTGCTGTACAAACCCCAGCCGCAGGCGCGCCGCCGCGCGAGGTAAGGCTCCTCAATCGGATCGGTGTAGTAGTTGTAGTCACGCCGGTGCCCCGGCTCATCGGTGAGGAACGCTGCCTGAATCGCACTGCCCACGCGTTTCAACGTCGCCCCGGTCATCACGTGCACGCACCACGGCTGGATGTTCGAGCCGCTCGGCGCGTGGCGGCCGAGCTCGACAATCTCGCGCAGCACGTCTCTCGGCACAAGGTCGGGTTTAAATGCGCGTATCGAGCGTCGCGTGCGTGCAGCTTCGAATACGTCGGCTGCTGGTTTGCTCAAGTCATTGGACATTTTTTCTCCGCTGATGATGTTAACACCGTGCGCACGTCGGTTAGAATCGCATATCAACCATTCGAATACCTGCGACCATGAACAACCCCATACGCATCACCATGGGCGGCTACGGCCCGCCCAACACCACCTGCAGCCGCGGCATGAAAGTCATGGGCGACACCGTTGCTGCGCAGTTTGGCAAAGACGTTGCCGTGCATTACGTGTGGAACGTGATGGACTTCGGCTACAAGGCCGCCGATTTGCTATGGATGGCGGAAGACGGTGTGCTGTCGCTGTCGTATCAATCGACCAGCTATCTCGCCGACCGCGTACCGGAAATGGATTTCGCCGACCTGCCGTTTTTGTTTGACGATCTCGCGCAAGCGCGCGCTGCCATGGACGGCGCGTTCGGCGCGTGGATGACGAGCAAGATCGAGGAACATATCCCTGGCTATCGTGTGTTGGGATTCTTTGAAAACGGCTATCGCCACATCTCCAACCGCCTGCGTCCGGTCAGCACCTTGGCCGACCTGCAACAAATGAAAGTACGCCTGATGCCGGGCGAAATTCATCGCCGCAGCTTTGACCTGATGGGCGCGGTGCCGTGTCCGTCGGACTTAAAAGCGGGGTTGGAAGCCGTGGTATCCGGCGCGGTGGATGCGCAGGAAAATCCATTCGCCAACACAGTGGATTACGGCGCGCATACGGTGCATCGCTACCACACGCTTTCCGCGCACTGCTACCTGTCACGCGGCCTCTACATGAACCGCGCGCAGTTCGACCGCTGGCCCCAGGCGCTGCAAGACGGCATGCGCGCGGCGGCACGCAAAGCCGTTGTGGCGCAGCGTGAAATGGCGATTGAAGAAGAACGCAACGCACGCACAACCATCGAAGCCTCCGGCGGCGAAGTGGTTGAACTTACACCCGACGCGCGCCGTGCGTTCGTGCAAGCCGTTAAACCGCTGCACGACGAAGCGCGCAAACGCTTTGGAGATGCAGTTTTTGAGTTGATACCGCGTGCTTAGGCTGAAGCGTTTTCGTAGGATGGGTGGAGCGTAGCGTAACCCATCACAACGTCTCGAGATCGACCGATGGGTTGCGCT
>JAYUAH010000149.1:0-2355 GCA_043741415.1 Betaproteobacteria bacterium | reverse complement strand
AAGCCTGCGTGAACCAGCGCCGTAGTCAATGCGGCCGTGTTTGCGGCGTCGATCGGTGTTGCGACCGAGCCATCCCAGTCGGAGCCCAGGGCGACATGTTCAACGCCGACGAGGTTGGTGGCATAACGAATAGCAGTCACGATGGCCGCAATGTCCGTACCGCAAGTGGCGTATTGCCAGAATCCAATGCCGATGAGGCCGCCCTTGCCGGCAATCTGCTTAAGCTGCGCGTCGCTGAGATTGCGATTGTTATTGCACGTGCCTTTGACGCCGGTGTGCGAGACGATCGCCGGGCGTATCGCGATATTCAGCACGTCCGTGATGGTCTGCGGCGACGCATGTGCGAGGTCGATGATGAGCTTGCGACGTTCCATGGCGCTGACCCATTGCACGCCCAAAGGCGTGAGGCCGCGCTGGCTTTCACCACTGGCAGACGCGCCGATTTCGCTGTCGGCGAGATGACTCGGCGCAATCATGCGATAACCCGCGTTATACAAGGTGTCCAGTGCGCCGAGATTGCCTTCCAGCGCGTGAGCGCCTTCAATGGTTAGCCATCCGGCGGTCATGTTGCGCTGGGTGCGGCGTTGGGCGAGGTAGGCGGCCAAGTCTTCGCGCGACTTGATAATGACGAGCGCGCTGTTCGAGCGCACGGCGAAGTCATGAAGTTTTGCCGATTGAAACAGCGCGCGTTCCAGCAGGCTCGTCCACGTGCGCGGTGGCCAGCGCTGCACCATGCCGAGCAGGCGAATATTGTCAGTGTCCGCGCTATTACGGTCGATGTTCATATTGCGCGGTGTCTTGGTTACCACGCTGAAGGCTTGCAGTGCGATGTTGCCTTTGATTAACCGCGGAATATCAACGTGGCCCCAGGTGTTTTCTTTAAGCAAATCGCGATTCCACAGTAAGCTGTCGGCATGAAGATCCGCAACGATCAACCGTTGGTGTAGTTCCAGGGGTGCGTCTGCGTGTGTATTGGTTGCGGGGGCGTAGAGACGATTGCGATCACGGTCGACATATCGTGGCGCTGCATAGAAAAAAACCAGCAGCGCCGTGGCGCACAGCAAGCCAACGATGAGGACGAGATGTTTTTTCACGCGGCGCGCGCAAGCGTATCAATGTGGCATGATGAAGCGAGATTGTCGTTGACGCAATACGTGTCTGTATAATTGAACATCATGAGATCACGAGTTGAAGCGCAATGGCATCTCCACGTCGAACGAGACTAACGCGTGCTTGAAGCCAGCGGCTTGAGTTGCACGCGCGGTGATCGCACTTTGTTTCGCGAGGTGTCGTTCACGCTCGCACGCGGCGGGCTGCTGCATGTGACGGGCGCCAACGGCAGCGGCAAGACCAGTTTGTTGCGTATTCTGTGTGGTTTGGGTGCGCCGGATGCGGGCGTAGTGTGCTGGCGCGGCGAGCCGATACGTACGCTGCGCGAGGCGTACTGGCGCGAGGTGGTGTACATGGGCCACGCCAACGCGCTGAAGGATGATCTCTCGGCGAACGAAAACCTGATCGTGGCGTGCACGCTCGCGGGTCGTTCCGTGACACGCGATGCGGCAGGCGAGGCGTTGGATGCTTTCGGACTGGCGGCGTGCGCGCATTTGCCGGTGCGTGCGCTGTCGCAGGGGCAAAAACGCCGTTCCGCGCTGGCGCGACTGGCGCTCGCCAGCGCCGCGCCGCTGTGGATACTCGACGAGCCGTTTTCCGCGCTGGATGCCGATGCGGTGTCACATCTGGAAAAAATCATTCTCACCTTCGTTGAGAACGGTGGCGCGGTAATTTTCACCACGCACCAGGCGGCAGCGATTACCGCACGTGCCACGCAACGGCTTGATCTCCAACGCGTAGAGACCGCGCATGTTTGAGGTCATCCGCAGCGTGATCTGGCGCGATCTCACGTTAGCGTGGCGGCGCCGCTCGGATGTGTTCACAACGTTGATGTTTTTTGTCATTGTCGCCAGTTTGTTTCCGCTGGGCATAGGCCCGGAGCCGCAACTGTTGCGTGCCATCGGGCCGGGCGTGGTGTGGGTGGCGGCGTTGCTGGCGTCGATGCTGGCGCTGTCGCGTCTGTTCGCAGCCGACTATGCGGATGGCACCTTGGAACAAATGCTGCTGGCCGCGACACCGTTGTCGGTGATCGTCATTGCCAAAGTGATCGCGCACTGGCTCGCGGCGAACTTGCCACTGGTGTTGATCGCACCGCTGCTGGGCTTGCAGTTCGGCTTGCCTGCCGACGCGCTTGCGGTGTTGGCGCTGGCGCTGCTGCTAGGCACGCCGAGCTTGAGTTTGATCGGCGCCATCGGCGCCGCACTCACGCTGGGGCTGCGCGGCGGCGGTGTGCTGCTGGCGTTG
>JAYUAH010000148.1:0-2359 GCA_043741415.1 Betaproteobacteria bacterium | reverse complement strand
AGCGGCTCGACGATTTGCGGACTGTTGTACTTGCCGATCAGAGCTATGGTTTTAAACGTATTTTTCATGCTTGCATTTAACCACAACCGCTCACTGCGGTGAATGCGCGGGTGAATGCGGGTGAATGCGGCTTGCACGCGCAGCCCCTATGGCTCACTATCCCCACTAGATAAGGTCACCCTTCACCCTTTGCGGCGCACTCGGTAGAATATCCCCTATGTCCATGTCCGCACCCATGAATGACCGCGCGCAGTTGCTGCTCAAAACCCTGGTCGAGCGTTATATCGCCGACGGCCAGCCGGTGGGCTCGCGTGCGCTGTCAAAACTGGCGGGGCTCGATTTGTCGCCCGCGAGCATACGTAACGTGATGGCGGATCTCGAAGACATGGGCTTCATCGCCAGCCCTCACACCTCCGCCGGACGCGTGCCCACCGCGCGCGGCTACCGTTTTTTTGTCGACACCCTGCTCACCATCAAGCCGCTGGATCGCATCGAAATCAATCAGCTCGAAGGCCAGTTGCATCCCGATAACACGCATAAACTGGTGGCATCGGCGTCGCAAATGCTGTCTGAATTGACGCGTTTTGCCGGCGTGGTGGTGACACCGCGGCGCAGCGCGGGCTTCCGCCACATCGAGTTTTTGCGGCTGTCGGAAAAGCGTATTTTGCTGATTATTGTCACTCCCGAAGGCGACGTGCAAAACCGCATCATCATTACCGAAAAAGCCTATTCACCCTCGGAGTTGATCGAAGCCGCGAATTTTTTGAATCAGCATTACGCCGGCCTGACTTTCGTTGAAATCCGCAGCCGCATTAAGCAGGAACTCAAAGAATTGCGTGAAGACATGACGCGGCTGATGACGGTGGCGCTCGAAGCCGGCAGCCAGGTCGAGAACGAAAGCGAAACCGAAGTGGTGATCTCCGGCGAGAACAAGTTGCTGAACGTCGATGACCTGTCGTCCAATATGGCGCGGCTGCGCAATTTGTTTGATCTCTTCGAAAGCAAAACCGGGCTGCTGCAATTGCTTGAAATTTCCAGCCGCGCCCACGGCGTGCAACTGTTCATCGGCGGCGAAGCGGGCTTGTCGCCGCTCGACGAATGCAGCGTGGTCACCGCGCCCTACGAAGTCGATGGCAAAATCGTCGGCACCGTCGGCGTCATCGGCCCCACGCGCATGGCATACGAGCGCGTGATTCCCATTGTGGATATCACCGCAAAGTTGTTGTCGAGCGCGCTGTCGCAGCATTAACATCAGTACTGACCTTGTCCGAGCCGCGCTCCGCCGTTCTACTCATCAACCTCGGCACACCCACCGAACCCACGCCGGCGGCGGTGCGCACGTATCTGAAAGAATTTTTGTCTGACCCGTATGTGGTCGAAATTTCGCGGCCGATTTGGTGGGTCATTCTCAACTGTTTTATTTTGCCCAAGCGCAGCAAAGATGCAGCGGCACGCTATGCCTCGATCTGGACCAAAGAAGGTTCGCCGCTGCGCGTGCACACCGTTGCGCAATCCAAATTCGTGCGCGGTTATCTCGGTGAACGCCGCCGCAACGACATCGTGGTGGATTACGCCATGCGCTATGGCGCACCCACAATAAAATCGCAACTATCTGTTTTTAAAGAGAAAAATGTTACGCGCGTGTTGCTGCTGCCACTCTATCCGCAATACGCGCGCAGCAGCACCGCCACCGCGCTGGATGCCGCAACGGCAGTGCTGAGCGAACTCGACTATCACCCCGACGTACGCAAAATCGAAGACTTTCACGATAACCCCGGCTACATCGCCGCACTCGCCAACAGCGTCGTCGAATATCGCACGCGCAGCGCGGGCCGCCCCGACAAACTGGTGATGAGCTTTCACGGGGTACCGCAATACACCATCGATCGCGGCGAGTCCTATCAACAACATTGCATCACCACCGGCAAGCTGCTGGCGCAAGCGCTAAGCTTAAGCGAAAGCCAATACCAGATTTGTTTTCAGTCGCGCTTCGGCCGCGCCGAATGGATCAAGCCTTACACGTCTGATGTGCTCATTGAACTGGGCAAACAAAAAACCAGCCGCGTTGACATGATCTGCCCCGGCTTCGTTGGCGATTGTTTGGAAACGCTCGAAGAAATCGCCATCGAAGGCAAAGAAATTTTCCACCAGGCCGGCGGCGGCGAGTACAACTACATTCCGTGCCTGAACGAACGCCACGACTGGTTGAAGGCGCTTACCGACATGACCCTCAACGCATTGGACAAAACATGATGAAACTTATTCTGGTGTGGATAATCAACGCAGCGGCTTTGTTTGCGCTGCCCTACATTTTTAAATCAATACAGATCGATACGTTTACCACCGCGCTGATCGTGGC